>NZ_DLSO01000083.1:0-67198 GCF_002500165.1 Gordonia sp. UBA7860
ATGAGCGACATCACGGCGTTCATCGACCAGAACAAGCAGGCGTTGACCAGCTCGGTGGCGAAGCTGTCGACCACGACACGCATCCTCGCGGACAAGGACAACCAGATCCGCGGGCTGCTGCACTCGGCGCCCAATCAGCTCGCCAACTTCTACAACATCTACAACCCGCTGACCGGCTCACTGTCCGGCGTTTTCGGGCTGGGCATGGGCAACAACCTCATCACGCTGCTCTGCGGAACGATGGAGGCCAACAACAGGCCGGGCCAGAGCCAGGCCGACGTCGAGAAGTGTGTCGATGTGCTTGCGCCCGTTCTCGGTTCGATCTCGGTGGCGTACCCGCCTTTCCTCTCCGATCCGGTCGTCGGCAAGAGCGCACTACCCAGCCAGGTCACCTACCAGAACGCCGACGTCAAAGCCCGCGCCCAGCAGGGCATTCGTGATCAGGACGCAGCGACGCGTCGCGGTAACGGCGGCGGGCTCGGCGACCTGCTGGTGCCGTGGGGAGGTGAGGGCTGATGCTGCGCCCCAACCGAACTCGCGGGTCGCGCCGCAGAAGCCTGCGCGCCGCGCTCATGATCGCGGTGGTCACGGCCATCGCGACGGCCTGTGGATTCGACGGCGCCGACAGCCTGCCCGTGCCGGGCGCACAGGGCACCGGCAACGGATCGTACGAGATCTCAGCGGTGATCCCGACCGCGGCGGGTCTCACCAACAACTCACCGGTGATGCTGAACGACGTGACGGTCGGAAGCGTCGGCAATATCGATGTCGACGCGAATTGGCATGCGGCGGTGCCGATCAGGCTCAACCCGGGAGTGCAGGTTCCACGCGGTTCGTACGTGAAGGTCGGGATGACGAGCGTGCTCGGGTCGACGCATCTGGCGATCGTGCCACCCGAGAAGGCGACAACCGGCTACCTTCACGCCGGCGATCAGATCCCGCTGCCCGCGTGCCCGGAGCAGAAGAACATCGAGCAGCCATCGGGCCAGCGGGTCGCAGACATCAACTCCGCCCAGCAGGTACCCCAGTGCGCATACCCGACCACCGAACAGGTGCTCAGCGCGCTATCGGTGGTCCTCAACGGGGGCGGACTCTCGCAGCTCGGCGACATCACCCACGAGCTCAGTCAGGTTCTCGGCGGCAACGCGGCGTCGATTCGTGCACTCGTGCCGCGGCTGAACACGCTCGTCTCCGACCTCGCGAGCCAGTCGGGCGACATCATCAACGCGATGGACGGCCTCGACCGGTTGAGTAGAACGATCAACGAGCAGAAGCCGACCGTCGAAAAGGCGCTTGCCGACGGTCCCGACATCCTGCGCATGCTCAACGACGAACGCGACAAGTTCACCGGCGCATTGTCGGCGCTCAGTGGCCTGTCTTCGACCGTCAACGACGTGTTGCGCGCCAACACCGACGACATCAAGACCATCGTCGCGAACCTGAATCCGACGCTCGGGGCACTCGCTGCGGCAGGGCCTGCGCTGCCCGGGGCGACCAGGATCTTGTTCACCTTCCCATTCTTGGAGGAGACGATTCCGAAGATCGTCAAGGGCGACTACGTGAACTCCGACCTCGTGCTCGACCTGACGGTCGACAGACTCAAACAGACGATTCTGATGACCTCGGGTCTCGTCGGACCAGAAGGCGTGGCGGGCCAGCCTGCCGGAGCGGCCAAGCGCGGGCTCGACCCGTTCACGTCGCCACTCGTGCCCGGCGGTGAGAAGCGGCCCGACAGCTCGGAACCGGTCCCCGCGGGTACTCCGGACTCGACTGCGACGGGCACGTCCACCGCTCCCCAGACACCTGCGTCCCAATCGCCCGCTCCCGCGGATGGGGGTGGCCGATGAAGATCACCAGATTCGTCCGGATGCAGCTCACGATCTTCGCGATCGTCACCGTCGTCGCTCTTGTCGCGATGGCCGTGTACTACGTGCGATTGCCCGCGATGGCTGGTGTCGGCCGCTACGACGTGACTCTCGAGCTCCCGAGCACGGGCGGCATTTACACCAACGCCAACGTCAGCTATCGGGGTGTGAACGTCGGCAAGGTCAAAGAGGTGCGCCTGACGTCCGACGGTGTCGCGGCGACGCTGTCGATCCAGAGCTCGGCGAAGATCCCGGCGGACTCCGCGGCGTCGATCCGCAGCGTGTCGGCGGTCGGTGAGCAGTTCGTCGAGTTCACACCCAAGTCCGGGTCGGGTGGCGAGTACCTCGGCGACGGTGCGGTCGTGCACAGCACCGACGTGCCGGTGGAGATCTCCTCGGTGCTCGAGCAGGCCAACGCTCTGCTCGCCAAGGTGGGCGACACCCGGCTACGCAACGTGATGGACGAGGCGTTCACCGCATTCAACGGAACCGGTGAGGATCTTCGTCGCCTGCTCGACTCGATGACGCTCCTCGTCGCCGACGCCGACAAGAACGTCGACGTGACAATCGATCTGATCAAGCAGACCGGCCCGCTGTTGGAAACGCAGAACAGGACCGCCGATTCGGTCCGTGCGTGGACGGCGAACGCCGTCAAGGTGACCGACCAGTTGCGTGCCAACAAGCCCGAGATCACCGACATACTCACCAAGGGGCCATCGACGGCGTCGAAGTCGCAGCAGTTGTTCGCGGACATGGATCAGACGCTTCCGATGCTGATCAACAATCTCGGCGTCGCGTCGAAGACACTTGCGCTCTACTTGCCGAATCTCCAGCAGGTGGTGGTGATCTATCCGAGGTTGATCAGCGCGCTGTTGACCGCGGTCCATCAGGGCTCGGCCGAGTACGGGCCGAGCGTGCTGTTCTCGCTCGGCTTTCAAGATCCTGCGCCGTGCACCGTCGGATTCATGCCGTCCAACGAGTGGCGCAGTCCCGCCGTGCAAACCGCCCGCGACCTGCCTCCGGGTCTCCTGTGCCGGTTGCCGCAGGATGCGCAGATCGCGGTTCGTGGTGCCAGGAACTTCCCGTGCGCCGAGTTCCCAGGACGACGTGCCCCGACTCCTGAGGAATGCCGAACGGGCTTCAAGGCCAGCACGGAGAAAAACGTGGCTCTGCCCAACGGGATTCCGGGCCTCGTGCCCGCGCCCGCCGGCTATACGACGCCGGGTACCCCCGGGTCGTATGAGGCCGGTCCCGCCGTCTACGGCACCACGTACGATCCGGATACGGGCGACTTCATCGGCCCCGACGGCAAGACGTACAACGCCGGAACCGGCAGGGATGCCCCTGCGAGCAGCGACAGTCAAGGACACAAGAGCACGTGGCAGGGATTGATCACCAGCGGGATGGACGGGTGAGTCGGCAGGTAGGCGCTCAACCGGTCCGCTCGGCACCGCTGCGCCGGGGCCGCAAGAACAAGCGCGAACCGATCGGGCCCGCAGGAATCGAGCCCACAGAAAGCGCCACGGTATCGGCCGAACTCGGCGAGAGCACTGCCGAGGCTGTTGCGGGCGGTTCAGAACCCACGGACAGCGCCGCCGCACCTGCCGAGGACACCACGGAGGTCGTCGAGGGCGCTGACGATTTCACTGAGGTTCCCGCGGAAGCCGTCGAGCCTTCTGCAGAACCCGCGGAGCGCTCTGCCGAACCCGTAGACGGCACAGGGGAACCCGCCGCGGTCAGCTACCGCGAACGGCGAGCCAAAAGGCAGGGTTCGACGCCGAGCCGGCCGGTGGAACGTCGAGCGCGGGTGGGCCGCGGCGCAGGTGGCAAGTGGGTCGTCGCAGGTGTGGTGTGCGCGCTGTTCATCGTCGCGTGCGTCGTCGCGTCGACCTTCTTCGCCGTCGGAACCAGTCGGCTCGACCACCAAAACGAGCTGCGAGCGTCGTACTCGGGCTTTGCACGTCAGATGACAATCGACCTGACATCGCTCAACCCTGGCAACGTCGACAAGGCGTTGCAGACAGTGCAGGACAAGACGAGTGGCCCTGCGCAGCAACGGATCAAGCAGTCCATGGCCCAGGTGACCGACCTGATCCGTACCCAGAATCAGACCGTCACGTCGTCGGTGATCACCGACGCGGTCACCAAGGCGACCGACGACGAGGGCTCGGTGATCGTCGTGTACGGATGGGAGATGAAGTCGCAGGATCCCAAGCAGGAGACTGTTATTCAGACGTTCCGCTGGCGAGTGGACATCACACGGATCAACGGTGATCTCAAGATGACCAACTTCGAGTGGGTGGTCTGATGGCGACCGCAATCACCACGCGCCGGCTCGTCGGAGTGGGCCTCGCCGTCATCGCGGTGGCGTGTGCCGTGCTGACCGGATTTCTCGGATTCAGGTACTTCGACGCTCGTGCCACGGAGGACTCGCGTGAGTCATCACTGTCTGCGGCAAGGGATTACGCGACGACGATGTTCGGCTACGACCCGGTGAACGTTGCCGATCACGTGCAGCGGTCCAAGAACGTCGTCATCGGATCGGCGAAGACCGAGTACGACAGGCTGATCGCGCAGCCGCTGCCCGACGACAAGGACAACTTTGTCGAGGGAGTGCGCAAGCAGCGCGTCGTCTCTCAGGCCGTCATCCAGGACGCAGGCGTCGTGACCAACACACGCGACACCTCGACGGTGCTCCTCTTCATGAATCAGTCGGTCAGCCGCAACGGTAAGGATCTCGTGCGGGTGGACCCGAGCCGACTGACGTTCTCGATGGTCCGCCACGACGACACCTGGATGATCGAGAAGATCGAGATCATCACCGACGACTCGTTCCGCAGTCGTATCGAGCAGACATCGACTCCGCCGGCGGGTGCGGTCCCGCTTCCTGGACCGTCATCGGCGAGTCCATCGTCGGCCAGTCCAGCACCGACTCCGCCGCCTGCCGCTCCCGCTGAATCGTCGGCACCGCCCGCTGGTTAGCGGTAACACTCCCTTTTGTGCGGACGAACCAAATCTGTCCGTGGACTTCATGTCCAGAGGACATGGTGTAAGTCACTCCGGCATAGTTAGTGTCGTGTGGCACACAGCAGGGCGGCGCCGAGGGGAAATTTCCGCGAATAAGCGTCCGCCGCAACGACTTTCGTGATGAATCACGATGCAGTCCTCGAATTCAGTCACCTATCGGTGATGTCGTCGCACCTGTTGTGCAGCGCCAACAGATTCGAGAGAGGTCCGTGTCGATGTCGGAAGTGTCCAATTCGGAATTGCAGGGTAAGCGCGTTTTCATCACCGGTTCTGCGCGCGGTGTCGGGCGGGGAATCGCCGAGCTGGCGATCAGCCGCGGCGCTCAGGTGGTGATCAGTGACTTCGACGAGGACCGTGTCAACGCCGTCTGTCCCGGATTCGCGGATACGTCGATGGTCGACCGGCTCGCCCCCGAGTTCGAAGCGGCGACCGACGCCCCCTTCGGTGACCTCGTCGCCGCAAAGCAAGGACGTCTCGGAACCGTGGAAGACATCGCGGAGGTCGCGTGCTTCCTCGCATCCGACCGCGCGAGTTGGGTAACCGGAAGCCACTATATGCTCGACGGCGGGCTCACCGCTTCCCTTGTCTGACTTCGTATTTCGACTCACTCCGACCTATACGTAGAAAACGATCCACCAGTGGAGAAAGAGGACCAACTCATGTCACAGAAGCTGGACGGTCGCGTTGCCGTCGTCACCGGAGCGGGCGCAGGACTCGGCGCCGCAATCGCCAGACGGTTCGGAGAGGAGGGTGCGCGTGTGGTGGTCTCCGACATCAACGCCGACGCCGCCAAGTCGGTCGCGTACTCGATCGACGGCGCTATCGCGTGCACCACGGATGTCACCGATGAGGCGCAGGTGCAGCAACTGATCGCCGACACGCAGGATCATTTCGGCGGGCTGCACATCATGGTTCCCAACGCGGGGGTCGGTTCCGTGCAGCCGATTGCGGAGATGTCGTACGCGGACTGGCGGAAGACCACGTCGGTCAACCTCGACGGCGTGTTTCTCTCGATCCGCTACGCCGCACCGGCGATCATCGCGTCCGGCGGAGGGTCGATCGTGACGATCAGCTCGATCACCGCGACCGCTGGCTCCGCGCTGATCGCGCCGTATGCCGCGGCCAAGGCTGCCGTACGCAACCTCACCGAGACCGCAGCCGCGGAGTTCCGGGCGCACGGCATCCGGGTCAACGCCGTACTGCCGGGCTTCATCGATACGGAACTGGTCACCACCGCGGCTCCGCTGTTCGAAGCCGCCCTCGGGCTACCCGAAGGCGGCTTCGACGCGGTCATGGCGCAGAAGCAGGGCCGCTACGGAACGCCGGAAGAAGTAGCTGCTGCGGTGACCTTCTTCGCCTCGGACGAGTCGTCGTGGTGCAACGGCAGCAGCCTCGTGCTCGACGGTGGATTCGTGAGTTCGCTGCTCTGAAGCCGAGCCTGGGACTCGAGTCAGGAGACCTGATAGCCCATCGGCATCATCGTCGACTTGTGTTCGACGAACGACTCGAGTCCCTCGGGCCCGCATTCGCGGCCGATGCCCGAGCTCTTGAAGCCACCGAACGGTGAGCCGGGGTCGATGGCGTAGAAGTTGATCCCGAAGGTGCCGGTGCGGATCTTCTCGGAGATTTCGATGCCCCGCTCGACGTCGGCGGTCCACACGGTGCCCGCCAGGCCGTAGTCGGAGTCGTTGGCGATGGCGATCGCGTCGTCGACGTCGTCGTAGGTGATGACCGACAGCACCGGGCCGAAGATCTCTTCCTGGGCGATCGTCATGTCGTTGGTGACGTCGGTGAAGATCGTCGGGGTGAGGAAGTAGCCGGAGTCGAGGCCTTCGGGGCGGCCGCCTTCGAGGGTCGCGGTGGCGCCCTCTTGCTTGCCCTTGGCGATGTAGCCCTCGATCTTCTCCAGCTGGCGCTTGTTGATGACTGGTCCGAGCTGGCTGTCGGGTTCGCTCGGCAGGCCGACCTTCATGGCGTTGGCTGCCTCGACCATTGCCGCGACGATCTCGTCCTTGCGGCTCGCGGGTACCAACACCCTGGTCTGCGCGACGCACGCCTGTCCGGTGTTGAACAGGCCGAGGAAGACCATCATGCCGATGTTGTTGATGTCGACGTCGTCGAGGACGATCGCCGCCGACTTGCCGCCGAGCTCCAGCGAGCAGCGTTTGAGCGATTCGGCGCACGCGGCGCCGATCTGCCGACCGGCGGCCGTCGATCCGGTGAACGTGATCTTGTCGACGTCCGGGTGTGCAACCAGCGCTTTGCCGGTGTCCGGCCCGCCGGGGATTATCGAGATGACTCCCTCGGGGACGCCTGCCTCGGTGAAGATCTCGGCGACGGCGTTGGCCGTTCGCGGTGTCTCCGGTGCCGGTTTGAGCACCACCGAACAGCCTGCAGCCAGCGCTGCGCCGAGCTTGTTGCAGACGAGGAAGAGCGGGACGTTCCATGCGGTGATCGCGCCGACGACCCCGACCGGTTCACGCGTGATGCGCGTGGTGCCGAACAGGCCGTTGCGGTACTCGGTCCAGTCGTAGTTGCGTGCGGCCTCGGCGTACGAGCGCAGCACGCCGGTGCCGGGCAGCTTCTGCAGCATGTCGACGGCGCTCGGCGGGGCGCCCATCTCCGACGACACCAGAGCCGAGATCGCTTCTGCGCGTTCGTCGATGATGTCGGCCACGCGATCGAGCACGGCTGCACGGTCTTCCGGAGACTTCTGCGACCACACGCCAGAATCGAAGGCGGCGCGAGCGGTACGGACTGCCGTGTCGACGTCGACCTCGTCGGCGAGCGGAACGGATGCGACTCGCTCGCCGGTCGCGGGCGAGAAAACCTCGAGGGTCTCGGTCGAATGGGGCTTCACCCACGTGCCGCCGATGTAGAGCTCGGTCCGGTCGTCGGATGTGCCTGCCTCGTTCGAAGAACGAGGTTCGACGGTCTGGGTCATGCGTGCTCCTGAAGTTGGTACCCGATGTTTCCCTCGACTCCGCTGTGCTCTGGAGATTGCTGAACACTCTTCGGGGAGGGGCGCGGACAGGTGTGAACCACCGCACATCCAATACTAGAACACGTTCTAACTCTGGTGTCGAGATCAGGAATCGAAGGCGATGCGGGCGGCAAATCCTTCGACGGCGTCGTCGAGTATCGCGATCCGCGCGGGGGTGTCGGGTGCTTCGAGGAGTGACTGTCGGTCGGCGGCGCCGATCGGAAGGCGGGCCGCCCAGCCGAAGAGCCCGGCGTCGTCGAGGTCGGCGTCGTCGAACGAAGGCAGGTCGTCGGGGATGGGTGTGCCACGCCGGGTATAGGCGTCGACGACGATCTCGCGGATGCGGGCTCCGAGCGCGAGCGAGTCGGCACGGGCCGTGGCGGTGGTCTTCGGCTCGTTGAGGACCGACACTTCGGCGCGCGGGTACGGATCATCGGGCAACCATTCGGTCACCCGGAAACGTCTGGTGCCGACGCAATGGACGTACGACAGTCCGCCCGGGTCGCGGCTCACGCGGTCGATTGCCGCGAAGGTTCCGACGTCGTGGCGAACATCGCCGCCGCCGACCTCCGAACCGCGCGCGATGAGAACGACACCGAAACGTGGCGGGCCGTCGGCGACGGCGAGGCAGTCGTCGAGCATCGTTCGATAGCGCGGTTCGAAGATCCGCAGCGGAAGCACCTCACCCGGCAGCAGCGCTGTGCCGAGCGGGAACATGGGTTGTGCGCTCATGTTCACACTCTCCGTGTGGGCAATGGTCTATCCGGTGTGAAAGGGATTGTCAGGCAGAGGGTTTCGCGTCGAGAACGACCTCGAACTCGAGAAGGTCTGCGCCGCTGGCGACGGGTTTTGCGCGCTCACCCGAATGAGCCTCGCGTGCGGGGCCGGCAGCCCATGCTCGGAAGTCCTCTTCGGTCTCCCACTGCGTGACGACGAAGTAGCGGTCGTCGCCCTTGACCGGCCGCAGCAGCTGGAATCCCAGGAAGCCTTTCGAGCCGTCGACCGAGTGCGCGCGGTGTGCGAAGCGCTTCTCGAGTTCGGGCCCTGAGCCCTCGGGGACATGGATCGCGTTGATCTTCACAACAGTCATGTCCTCAGCCTAGTTCGGAATGTCCGTGCGTCGGATTAACCTCATTCACTGTGACTGCATATTCGACGCCCGAGGCGGGGTATGTGACGGCAGAGACGGGCCTGCTCGATCACGGCGGTCCGGACCGGGGCCTCGATGCACAGCAGTCGACGGACACGCTCGGTGTCGGGCCGATCGTGCTACTCCACGGACTCATGGGGCGTGGCCGCACCTGGCGGCGCCAGATCCCCTGGCTACGTAGGTATGGCCGGGTGTTCACGTTCGACGCCGCGTTTCACACCGGAGCCGACGCCGCGCTCATCTCCGATCCCGGGGAGGTCTCGACCGAACGATTCGTCGCCGACCTCGCCGAGATCCTCACCTGGATCGACCTCGGACCCGCTGTGCTGGTTGGGCATTCGATGGGCGCGCTGCATGCGTGGTGCGCCGCCGCGGAGTACCCCGAACTGGTCAGCGCGCTCGTCGTCGAAGACATGGCGCCGGACTTCCGTGGCCGCACCACCGCGGAGTGGACGCCCTGGTTCGACTCGTGGCCGGACCGATTCAGCTCACTCGGACATGCCAGGCAGATGTTCGGCGACGTCGCGGGACGGTATTTCTACGAGGCCTTCGACGACGGCGCGTTGCACGGTCAGCTCGCAACCTGGGCTGCGATCGCGCAGGAGTGGGGTCAGCGCGACTTCTGGGATCAGTGGCGCAGCGTTCCGGTGCCGAGTCTGCTGATCGAAGCCGAGCACACCGTGACGCCCGAGGGACAGATGCGGAAGATGGCGTCGATCAACGACCACTCCGCTCACATCCAGGTCAACGGCGCAGGTCACCTCATACACGACGACGCCCCGGAGGTCTTCCGGGGCGCCGTCGAAGCGTTTCTCTCTGCGTTGCCGTATCGGTAAGCGCTCAGGGAGCGGGTGGCGCGATCGGCTCGTTGACGATGCGACGGAACGCGTGTACCTGGAACAGCGCGGCGAGCGGTGCCGACACGATCAGTCCGATGCCGCAGATCAGGGCGCCCACGAGGTTGGTGAGCCACACGATGATCAGGGTCAGGATCGAGTCGCCGATCCTGTTGGTGGTGACCCTGAACGAACGAGTGATGGCGTCGCCGGGCGATTTGCCCTCACTGATCGTCGCGAGGACAGCGAACTGCAGGAGGAATCCCGCGATGAGGCCGCCGATACCGATGCACAGGGAGGCGACGCCGGTGATGAGTCCGACGAGGATTGCTGTGCCGATGACGGGGCCGAAGCGGATGGGCACCAGGAACGATTTGGCGTCGACGGATTCTCCGTTGGCGACACGTACCGCGCCGGAGAGAATCGCTGCTTCGATGTACAGCAGGATCAGAAGCCCGATGATGTAGATCGCGATGAATGCAGCGAGTCCTCCGGAGCTGATCGACGTGGACTCGTAGCTGTAGCTGGTGCCGCCGTATTCGGAGCCGCCGAGTGTTTCAGTGGTGGTGGTCGTGTAGAGCGACGAACCCCAAACGACCAATGACCAGAACACAAGTGCTACGAGAGCCATGATCACGCCGGGCAGAATCATCGGGCCGGGTTTGGCCTTGAACTGGCTCCACGCCCAACTGAAGCTTTCGCCGACGCTGAACGGGGTGCCCGGAGCGCCGGGTGCCGGGGCAGCGGGGTAACCCGGAGCGGCACCGAACTGGCCGGGAGGCGGCGTACCGCCGGGGGGAACCGAACCCGGCTGCGGTTGCCCGTACTGGGGCTGCCCGTACTGGGGCTGGCCGGTCGGAGGTTGCCCGTACTGGGGCTGCCCGTACTGGGGCTGACCGGTCGGAGGTTGCCCGTACTGGGGTTGACCGGTCGGAGGTTGCCCGTACTGGGGTTGACCGGTCGGGGGCTGGCCGGTCGAGGGCTTGCTGAGGTCGGGTTGCCCGTATTGAGGTTGGCCGGGTGCGGGTTGGCCATACTGGGGTTGTCCGTACTGGGGTTGGCCCGGCGTGGGGTTCGTCCCGTATGGCTCATTCGGGTTGGATTCGGAAGGCGTCGATTCGTTCGGCGGCTCAGTCATCAGGCAAAGCTAGCAACCCTTGGGGCTCAGTTGAAGAGTACGAACGACATATTGCTGACCGTGTCGTGGTCCGGCTGATCTGCCGCTTGGGCGAGGGTGTGCTCAGCCCGCCTCGCCTGCCAGGCAGAAGCGGCCGTCCGAGGTGATTTCGACCAGGCCGTCGACGAGAAGTGAGTCGAGAGCCCGGTCACGCTGTGCTGTGTCGGTTGTCCAGACGATGTCGAGTCGGTCGCGGACGACCGGCCCCTCGGTGCCGCGCAGAACGTCGAGTAGCAGTCCACGGACCTGACGGTCGGTACCCGCGAACTTCTGCACGCGCTTGGGCGGGCCGGTGTGGGCGGGTTTGCCCGCCTCGACCCACGCGCACGACAGCGGGCACCGCGCGCAGTCGGGGTTCCGCGCCGTGCAGACCAGGGCGCCGAGCTCCATCAGTGCGGCGCTGAAACGCGGCGTCGACGACGCATAGGAGCCGTCGGGATCGCGGGGCAGCACGGCCTCGGCGTCGGCGAGATCTCTCTTCGACGGATTGCCGGGCTCGGCACGCCCGTGGACAGCACGCGCGAGAACGCGCCGGACGTTGGTGTCGACGACGGGAACCGACTGGCCGTAGGCGAAACAGGCGACTGCCCGGGCGGTGTAGTCGCCGATGCCCGGCAGAGTGAGCATCGTCGCGACGTCGTCGGGGACCCTGTCGTCGTGATCGGCGGCGAGCACCCGCGCGCATTCGTGAAGGCGCAGCGCACGACGCGGATAGCCGAGCTTTCCCCACGCCCGCAGGACGTCGCCGGGCGACGCGGCTGCCATCGCCGATGGGACGGGCCAGCGTCGGACCCACGCACGCCACGGTTCGACGACGCGGGCCACGGGTGTCTGCTGGAGCATGATCTCGCTGATGAGAATCTGCCAGCCCGAAAGCCCTGGTTCGCGCCATGGCAGGTCGCGCTCATTGGCGTCGAACCAGCCCAGCAGCACTTGAGGTGGCAGACTAAACGACATGATCGGATTGACCCCGAAACAGGCGTGGGACGTTCTGCGCGAAGGTAACCGGCGCTTCATCAACGGAGAGTCTGAGCATCCCAGTCAGGGTATCGAGGACCGCGCGCGTCTCGTCGCAGGCCAGCACCCCCACGTCGTGCTGTTCGGCTGCGCCGACTCGCGACTGGCGGCGGAGATTATCTTCGACCAGGGGCTCGGCGACATGTTCGTGGTTCGCACTGCGGGCCACGTTGTGGACTCGGCGGTGATGGGCTCACTCGAGTACGCCGCGGAGGTGCTCGAGGTGCCGCTCGTCGTGATCCTCGGTCACGACAGCTGTGGAGCGGTCAAGGCGACGCTCGACGCTCTCGATGACCTGCAGATTCCCGGTGGCTACATCCGCGACGTGGTCGAACGCGTCACGCCGAGCATCCTCGCGGGTCGCAGCGAGGGGCTGACCAGGGTCGACGAGTTCGAGGCGCGACACGTCGTCGAAACCGGCCGCTTGCTGATGCAGCGCAGTCGGATCATCGCCGATCGGGTGGCCAACGGAAAGCTGGCCATCGTCGGACTGACGTACGCGCTCAACGAGGGAGCCGTTCAGTTACAGGGTGCCTACGGCGACATCGGCCAGAGCTACGTCGAGATCGATACCGCTGGAAATGGTCACAAGGGCGCACACGAAGCGTCTCCAGCTGTCGACGAGGCCGCGTCTGCATGAGGCTCACGCGGCTCGTGGATCACGCAGCTGAAGTCAACCTTTAGACTTTGCGCCGGTCAGGCGCGTTTTTCTCAGCGACACGCCGCTTCGGGTCAGCCGTCGTATAGAACGTGGCCGTTAGCGTGGATGCGTGATCGAACCGCAGGGCCCGTTGCCATCTGAGATCTATTGGCGTCGTCGTATCGTCGCCGGTGGTGTCGGTGTGGCTGTGCTTGCCCTGGTCATCGGTTTGATCGTGTGGACCACCTCCGGAGGCGACAAGTCGCCGTCGAACGCCGCGTCGTCGTCGTCGATCTCGACAACGACGACGCCCGCGTACGGATCTTCGGAGTCGTCGGAAGCCCCGTCCGGTGGGGCAGGCAACGGTGGCGGCGGTAGCGGCGGAAACAATGCTGCGGGCGTGTCCGGTCAGCCGGGAGCGTCGCAGGCTTCCGGAGACGTTCCGGCTCCCGCGACCGGAGTGAACGGGACTCCGCTGTGCCCCGACCAGAACATCGCCGTGGTGCTCTACACCGACAAGCCGACCTACACGGTCGGCGATCAGCCGGTGTTCACGATCGTCACCACCAACGCGGGTCTGACCGCGTGCACCCGCGACGTCGGGAAGGCCGCGCAGAATGTTGTCGTGAGAACACTCGATGGCACACGCACGCTGTGGTCGGCGCAGGATTGCTCGCCGCTGAAAGACGTGAACAACGTCGTGCTGCAACCGAAGCAGCAAGCCACGGACACCATCACCTGGTCGGGTACGACGAGCAACCCCGGCTGCGACAAGCCGCGCGTCCAGGTGCCGGTCGGGTCGTATCAGGCGATCGGCAAGATGGGCGAGAAGGAATCGGCGCCGATCACGTTCAACGTCGTGGCGCCGGCGCAGCAGTAGCGTCCTGCGGGTTCAGCCGGCGACGCCAGGTGCCGACGCTCTGGGATCGGTATCCCTGCTCTTGATGGCCGCACCGACCTCAACGATGGCCGTGCGGATCATGTCACCGTATGCATCGTGGGACAGCGCTGCCGCGTGCCGCTCTGCGGTGCGAATGTGCTCGGCCGCGGCGTCGAATGCGCTCAGGCGGCGGAGATCGTCGGCGATGTTGAGGTGCAGGCTCGGGTAGAAGCCTGCGACACGAAGTCCGTCGTGATGTTGCCCGGTGCGCTCATCGGTGAGTGCTGCAGCGGCGTCGAGCGCGCGGATGTCCCAGACCAGGGCTTGCGCGGGATTGTTGTAGAGGTCGGCCAGGTAGTGAGCCAGGGTGCAGCGGTGGAACGGATCGCCCGCGGCGCCGATGCGGTCCCAGATCTCGAGTAGATCGCGCTGCGCCGACGCCGCGTCACCCGTGTGCCCGAGGGCGACGGCTTTGCTGATCGCATCCATCGTCGGGTCGGTTGTGGTGGTTGCGTCCATCGTGTCCATGCGCTCCTTCGGTTCGGGGTCAGTCGGGCCTGCAGGGCATGACGAGCGTCGTGAGGTCGCCGTCGTCTGCTGAGCGAACGGTGGCCGGCTGATCGGTAGAGCGAAGGTCGAGGATCACGTCGCTGCCGAGTGCGTTGCTCAGCGCCGGGTACAGGGTGGTCAGCTCGAACCAGATCGTCATGTCGTGGCCCGTCGACGTGCCGTCGAGTCGTGTGGATTCGTCGGGCAGGAGCAGGATGGCCCGGCCGTCGGCGACACGCAGACCGACCTTCTCCGATGCTCGCTCCAGGGCTTTCAGGAACTGTCGGGTCCCGACGGTGACGCGATGCGTCGGAGGGGCGAGAGAGTCGAGTAATGCCGAGCGATCGGGGAAGTCTGCGGTCAGCAGGCGGCAATGTGTCGCGTTGCCGTCGGCCGCGCGTAGATCGAGGGTCGTGGCGCAGGCGTCAAGCGTCACTGACGGACTGCGGCGCAGCAGGGAGGTCGACGCCGCGAGGTCTTCGCCGGCGACGGTCGCCGCCCAGGGGTGGTCCGCCGTCGGCAGTCGGCTCCCCACCAAGGTTCGGGTGGTCAGCCGATAGCGATCGGTTGCGGTCAGCGAGATTCCGTCGTCGTCGACCTCGACGCGTACGCCGCGCAGGACAGCGAAGTCGGGGTCGTCGGCGGTGGAGGTCAAGACTTGATGGACTGCCGCAGCGAGGACCGGGCCAGCGACCGTGCAGAGTGGGTGGCAGGCTGCATCGTCGAGCGAAGCCTTGAGAGTTGTTGCGGCACGGGCGATCTCGTCGGCCTCAGCGTTGACCCTGGCAACCTGCTCGTCGATGAGCTTCGTGGCCTCCTCGGCGGTCGCCTCGAAGAACCGATTGATTGTCGGCAGGGGCATCCCGATTGCACGGAGCCCGCGCAGCCGCGTGGCGCGCGTCAACTGCGACCTGCTGTAGAACCGATACCCAGACGCCGGGTCGACGTGGTGGGGGCGGAGCACGTCGGCGTCGTCGTAGAACCGCAGCGCACTGGTCGTGAGTCCGGCGAGCTCGGCGAACGCGCCGATCGACATCAGTTCCGTGTCATTCACTCGAACATCATCGAGTCTCGACCCACTCGAAGGTCAAGGCGGCTCTGGGCCGAGGTGGATCGGCTAGTCGAACCGCTCGATGCTGGTCTCCGCGAGCCGCGACAGTCCTTCACGGATATGCCTGGCCCAGATGCCGCCGATGCCTTCGATGGCTTGCAGGTCTGCGGCCGACGACGCGAGAAGCGCCTGCAGCGTCCCGAAGCTGCGCACGAGGCGGTCGATGTGTGCGAACTGCAAGCGCGAGATGCCCGCGAGAAGGCGGTAGCCGCGAGGACTCATCGCGGTGTCCTGCGCCTCGATCGTCGTCGGGTAACCGAACGCGCCCGCGAGGAGGGAAAGATCGAGGAGGTCGGCGTCGGACAGCGTTTCGATCGCCTCGATGCAACCGCGTACCTCTTCGGTGGTCGCGGGCTCCGGGCTGGCGTAGTAGTCGCGGACCAGCAGTTCACGCATCGTGTCGTTCTCGGCGATGAGCTCTTCGAGCTGCAGGCTGACTTGTCGGCCGTTGACGCCGAGTTCCAGGACGTAGTCGTCGATTTCGGCCGAGACCCGACGCACCATCTCCATCCGTTGGGCTGTCGACATCGCGTCGCGGAGCAGTACGTAATCTTCGATCTCGGCGCGCGACAGCGCAGCGCTGACGTCATCGAGCCGCGCCTTGTAGCGTTCGAGCGTCGAGAGCGCGACGTTGGCGCGCGAGAGGATCGGGTCGGGGCTCTCGACCACCTTGCGGAGTCCGTCGACGTAGACGCTGACGATCGACATCGACGCACTCACCGAGATGACCGGATGCCCGGTCTGGATCGCTGTGCGCTCGGCCGACCGGTGCCGTGTGCCCGACTCCTCTGTCGGAATCGACGGGTCGGGCACGAGTTGGACGTTGGCGCGCACGATCCGCTTACCGTCGGTGGACAGCACCACGGCCCCGTCCATCTTGGCCAGTTCGCGTAGACGTGTCGGGGCGAACTCGACGTCGAGGTGGAACCCGCCGTCGCAGATCTTCTCGACGTCGGAGTCGTGTCCGAGGACGATGAGCGCACCGGTGCCGCCGCGCAGGATGCGCTCGAGCCCGTCCCGAAGTCCGGTCCCCGGCGCGACGCGAGCGAGCGTCTCACGCATCAGTTCCGAGCGTGTTCCAGGCTCGGTTCGCGCGGTGTCGCTCATGGCTTGCGTCCCTTCTCGCGGCCGCGAGTGAAGGTCACGGTCCGTCGCAGACTAGGGTAACCGCACGTGAAACGTGACTTCGTGGTGCCCACCGACCTCGACCCGCTGCAACGCCACCCGAAAGCGGCTGCACCTGGGGAGCCGATCCGCATGCACAATCCGCTGTGCTTCGGCTGTGGCGCCGAGTCAACGCAGGGACTGCATCTCGAGGTGCGCGCGGCCGACGGGTTCGCTGTCGAGACGTCGATGCTTGTCGAGCCGCGATTCGAGGGCGGCCCCGGTGTGATCCACGGGGGCATCCTGTCGACGGCGATGGACGAGGTGATGGGGACCGTCCCGCTGCTGATCGGACCGTCCGCTGTGACGGTGCACCTCGAGGTCGACTTCGTCGCCCCGGTCCCGATCGGTTCGACGCTGTACCTGCGGGCCGACATCCTCGGTAGGCAGCGTCGCAAGGTCTACGTCGAGGCCGTCGGCCATCTCGGCGACCCCTCGCAGCCGGTCGTCGTCGGCCACAGCATCTTTGTGACCATCGACGCACGGCAGCACTTCGCCGAGCACGTCGAGAACAGCGCGATGGCCGACGAGTACAAGCAGCGCATGTCGCGCCCGTGATGTCGAATACTCCGTGAGCCTCAGAACGGTGCGCGGGACACATCTCTGATCGTGACCGCGCTGATGGCGTCGGAAATACCCGACACTCGCGTCACCCGGATGCCCTTGGGGAGCGGGTCGTCGGAGCCCGCGGGGATGATCGCGTGCGTGAAGCCCAACCGTTTGGCCTCGGCAACCCGACGTCCGACCGCCGAGACCCGACGAACCTCTCCGGCCAGGCCCACCTCGCCGATTGCGACGGTGGTGCGCGGCGTCGGCTTGTTCGTGACGAAGGAGTTCACCGCGAGCGCGATACCGAGGTCGGCGGCGGGCTCGGTGACCTTCATGCCGCCGACCGTCGACAGATAGATCTCCTTCTCGCCCAGCGGCAACCCTGCCCGACCCTGCAGCACGGCGAGGACCATCGCGGAGCGTGCGGAATCCAGACCGGACACCGCCCGCCGCGGGTTGGCCATCTTGGACTCGGCGAGCAGCGCCTGGATCTCGCCGACGAGCGCGCGCTTGCCGTCCATCGCGACGATCGACGACGATCCGCTCACATCCGAATCATGTTGGTGGACAAAGATTCCCGACGGGTCGGAGACCTGATGGATGCCGTCGGAGCGCTGCTCGAAGCAGCCGACCTCGTCGGCGGAGCCGAATCGGTTCTTGATGCCACGCACCATACGCAACGACGTGTGGCGGTCGCCCTCGAACGACAGCACGACGTCGACGAGATGCTCGAGTGAGCGCGGTCCGGCGACGTTGCCGTCCTTGGTGACATGCCCGACGAGGATGACCGCGATCCCGCGATTCTTGGCCAGCGAGACGAGTGCCGTTGTGACAGCCCTGATCTGCGTGACACCGCCCGTCACGCCGTCGGTTCCGGTCGCGACCATGGTCTGCACCGAGTCGATCACGAGTAGTGACGGGCGGACGGCGTCGACGTGGCCGAGGACCGTGGCGAGGTCGGTTTCGGCTGCGAGATAGACGTTTTCGTGAACCGCGTCGGTACGTTCGGCGCGCAACCGGACCTGCCCTGCCGACTCCTCGCCGGTGAGGTACAGCGCGATACGCCCGCCACGTGCCCAATGCTTGACTGTTTCGAGAAGCAGCGTCGACTTTCCGACGCCCGGCTCGCCCGCGAGCAGAATCACCGATCCGGGTACGACGCCGCGTCCGAGGACACGATCGAATTCGGCTATGCCCGTGGGGATTGCGTTCGACGACGCCGCGTCGACCTGGGTGATCGGAACAGCCGGACTCGACGGCGCGACAGCGCTGTGCGCGGCGGTCGCGGCGGGAAGTGCGGCCACCTCGTCGACGGTGCCCCACTCGCCGCACTCTGGACAGCGCCCCACCCACTTCGCGACGGAATGGCCGCACGCGGAACAGCGGAACGTCGACTTGGGTTTTGCCACGAATCTGAGCCTAGGTCAGGCCACCGACACGTCTCGGCATGCCGACCGGGATGTGTCGGGAGGTTCCGTGACGCTCACCGATTTCCCTCCCGCTCATTGAATTCGATAAGCCGGAAGGAAGCCGGTGAGCGTGAACCGCGGCCAACGCGAGCGGAGCTGGAAAGGAGTCAGTTGGGCAGGACGTTCGGCGCGTCTTCGGCGTGCTCGTCGGCAGGTGCCTCGGCCTCGCGGACCTTGTCCTGGCGGGTGAGCAGCGTGCCGGAGTCGACGGGAGTGTCGACGGTGACCGAGCCGACCGGGGAGGTGGAGCCGTTGGCGGCGACCTTCTCGAAGGTGAAGGTCAGCTTGGTGGTCAGCCCGACAGCGACTGACTTTCCGGTGCCGTCGAGAGTCGCGGACATTCGCTTCTCGTCGGTGATGCTCGAATCCTTGACGAGGGCGGCGGGTTCGCCTGCGCGCAGCGCCTTGCCCGGCTGGAGGTCGTAGCGGTCCTTGAGGGTGACCGTGCCCTGCTCGGCAGTCACGTTGGTGAGCCGGTAGGTGTCGATCTCGCTCTGGTTGGCGATCACCCAGGACAGCTCGAAGGGGCCGCCGTTGTCGAAGACCGACGCAGCGTTCTGCGTGGGGTAGACGATCTGCACGTCGCGCAGTTCGATGCTGCCGAGGTTGGCGTTGTTGCCGTTGACGGCGGGCAGCTGATTCGACGTCTGCGAGATCTGTCCGGCGCCACAGCCGGTCGTCCCGAACGCGATCGCGATTCCGACTGCTGCGATGGCTGTGGCTTCGGCGAACCGACGCACACGACGAGTCGGATGGCTCGACTCACTCCGAGTTGTCCCACTCCGAGTTGCCTCATTCTGCGATGACACAGACACCCGTTCCTCCCAGGTAATCGAAAGGCCGAAATCGCTTGGCGCGAACCCTGCACTACGCAGCGTAGTGGGCGGGCGTGCCAAAAGCCCGACGGGGTACCGGATTGGTATCTGCGAGCCGGATTTCGCGTGCCTCGAACGCGGGCAGGCGGGGCGTCGAAAACACTCTCGCAAGGAGCTGTGGAGCGAGCCCTTGCGCGTTGTCGTCGAGGCTGTTATGGCCTCACCCGCTCACCTGCTGCAACGGTGAAAGTCGGGGACTCCCGGCCTAGTAGTAGTGCCTTGACCTGCACCGTTGGATGTGACCCAAATGACCCCCGTGCTAGACTGGACCTACTCGAAAGGGGCACGGAACATTGAATTTCAAAGTTGGCGACACCGTTGTCTACCCCCATCACGGTGCTGCCCGGGTCGAAGACATCGTTACCCGGACCATCAAAGGTGAGCAGATCGAATACCTCGTTCTGAAGGTTGCCGATGGTGATATGACAGTCCAGATTCCCTCGACGAAGCTCGAGTATGTCGGCGTCCGTGACGTCGTCGGCGAAGAGGGACTCGACCAGGTGTTCCAGGTGCTGCGGGCGCCCCACACCGAGGAGCCCACCA
The DNA here is from genome assembly GCF_002500165.1 of Gordonia sp. UBA7860. Classification (NCBI taxonomy): domain Bacteria; kingdom Bacillati; phylum Actinomycetota; class Actinomycetes; order Mycobacteriales; family Gordoniaceae; genus Gordonia; species Gordonia sp. UBA7860. Next base: position 19,836 of record NZ_DLSO01000083.1, read on the forward strand.
ACTGGGCCCGCCGTTTCAAGGCCAATCAGGAGAAGCTGATCTCCGGCGACATCATCAAGGTCGCCGAGATCGTGCGCGACCTGTGGCGCCGCGAGCAGGATCGTGGCTTGTCCGCCGGCGAGAAGCGCATGCTGACCCGCGCCCGTCGCGTGTTGGTCGACGAGCTCTCGCTCGCACAGAACACCGACGACGAGAGGGCCACCAGCATCCTCGACGAGGTGCTGGCCGCGGCGTCTTGACGCCGACCGGCTACTGATCGACGTGGCCCAAGGGACCAAACCGATATTCGGCGGACCGTTGACCAGCGTCATCATCCCTGCGGCTGGTTCGGGTACCCGACTCGGACTCGACCAGCCCAAGGCATTCGTCGATCTCGGCGGATCGACGATCCTCGAGCGTTGTGTCGACGGCGTCCTCGACGCTGACATCAACGCCGAGGTCGTCGTGGTCGTTCCCGCAGATCTGGTCGAGCATGCTGCAGCGCTCGTCCCGTCGGCAGTTGTCGTGCCCGGTGGTGCGCACCGTTCCGAATCGGTGCGTGCCGGTATTGCGGTGAGTGGCAACGCCGACATCGTGCTCGTGCACGACGCCGCGCGGCCGTTCACACCTCCCCGCGTTTTTCGCGCGGTCGTCGATGCCGTACTCGCCGGCCATCGCGCTGTGGTGCCCGGACTGCCGGTGGCCGACACACTCAAACGCGTCGACGCTTCTGGCCGGGTCCTCGACACCGTCGACCGCGAACCACTCCGCGCCATTCAGACGCCACAGGGTTTCACCCGCGACGCGCTGATCGCAGCGCACGCAGACGACTCCGGCCTCGCCACCGACGACGCCGGACTCGCCGAGCGCATCGGCATCGACGTCCACGTCGTCGCGGGCGACCCGCTGGCCTTCAAGATCACCACGCCGTGGGACCTACGCATCGCGCGCGATCTGGTGCAAGAGGTCGCACGATGAGATCGCGCACGGTGACAAGACGGTGCCCGATGAAACGACGCCCGATGACTGCAGGAGTTCCTCGATGAGAGTCGGCATCGGCACCGACGCCCACGCACTCGACCCGACCGTTCCGTGTTGGATGGTCGGGCTGTTCTTTCCCGACACGCCCGGATGTGCCGGGCATTCCGACGGCGACGTCGGTGCGCACGCGCTGTGCGACGCCCTGCTGTCGGCGGCAGGGCTCGGCGACGTCGGCTCCGTATTCGGTACCGGACTGCCCGAATGGGACGGGGTGTCGGGCGTCACGATGCTTGCGCACGTTTCCCAATTGCTCGCCGACGACGGGTTCGTCGTGGTCAACGCCGCTGTGCAGGTGATCGGGAACACACCCAAGATCGGTCCGCGACGTGCGGAAGCGCAGCAGGTCCTCGGCGACGCACTCGGCGCCCCGGTGTCGGTGTCGGCGACGACAACCGACGGTCTCGGGATGACCGGCCGCGGCGAGGGAGTGGCTGCGGTGGCGACGGCGCTGGTGACCGAGGCGGTTCCGACCCTGCTCACCGGGGCGGAGTCCACGCGGGGCGACCGGTAGAATCGCACGTCGTGACCTTGCGCCTACATGACACCGCTGCTCGAGAGGTACGCGACTTCGTGTCGCTGCACCCCGGCCGAGTGACGATCTATCTGTGTGGCGCAACGGTGCAGGGCGTTCCCCACATCGGTCACGTGCGCAGCGGCATCGCATTCGACGTGCTGCGCCGCTGGCTGGAGTACAAGGGAGACGACGTCCTGTTCGTCCGCAACGTCACCGACATCGACGACAAGATCCTGCGCAAGGCCGCCGAAGCGGAGCGGCCGTGGTGGGAGTGGGCCGCGACGCACGAGCGCGAGTTCTCGAAGGCGTACGACGCACTCGGGGTGCAGCCGCCGTCGGCCGAACCGCGCGCGACCGGCTTCGTGACGCAGATGGTCGAGTACATGGAGCGACTCATCGCGCGCGGACACGCCTACGCGTCGGACGGCAATGTCTACTTCGACGTCCGGAGCCTCCCCGATTACGGCGCGCTGTCGGGACAGAAGCTCGACGACATGCACCAGGGCGAGAGTGCGGGCACCGGCAAACGCAACCCGCAGGACTTCACCCTCTGGAAGGCCGCGAAACCAGGCGAGCCGTCGTGGCCGACGCCGTGGGGTCCGGGACGGCCCGGCTGGCATCTCGAATGCTCGGCGATGGCGACGTCGTTGCTCGGTCCCGAGTTCGACATCCATTGCGGTGGAATGGATTTGATCTTCCCGCACCACGAGAACGAGATCGCGCAGGCACACGGCGCGGGCGATCCGTTCGCCCGGTACTGGCTGCACAACGGCTGGGTGACCATGGGTGGCGAGAAGATGAGCAAGTCGCTCGGCAACGTCGTATCCATCCCGGCGATGCTGCAGCGCGTACGGGCCGTCGAACTGCGCTATTACCTCGGAAGTGCGCACTATCGGTCGATGCTCGAGTACTCCGACGGCGCGCTCACCGAGGCTGCTGCGGGATATCGGCGTATCGAATCCTTTGTGGGACGGGTTGTTTCGCGCGTGGGACAGGTGGCCGTCGGACAGGTGCACCCCGACTTCGCCGCGGCGCTCGACGACGATCTCGGCGTGCCCGCCGCGTTGGCGACGATCCACAACGTCGTGCGCGAGGGCAACACCGCTCTCGAAGCGGGCGACGGTGCCGCCGCGCTTGCCGCGGCAGAGTCGGTGCGCGCGATGATGGGTGTGCTCGGCGTCGACCCTCTCGACGAGCATTGGTTGGAAGGCTCCGACGAGACCGATGCGATGTCGGCGCTCGACGTACTGGTGCACGCGGAACTCGGTCGGCGCGCACAGGCGCGTGCCGACAAGGACTGGGCGACGGCCGACGCTGTGCGAGATCGCATGTCGGAGGCCGGTATCGAGGTCACCGACACCCCAGACGGCCCCACCTGGGCGCTCAAGGGCAAGTAAGCAATTCAAGCGGACGGGACGACAACGATGGCCGGAAACTCCAAACGCCGTGGCGCAGTGCGCAAATCGGGCAGTAAGAAGGGGCAAACCGTCGGCTCCGGTGGGCAGCGTCGACGCGGTCTCGAAGGCCGTGGCGCGACACCCAAGGCCGTCGACCGTCCGTACCATGCCGCGCACAAGAAGGCGAAGGCTGCCGGGAAAAGCGTTGCGGGACGGCCCAATCCGCGCCGCAAAGACGACGGCCCCGAGTACGTGCTCGGCCGCAACCCGGTACTGGAGTGTCTGCGCGCGGGAGTTCCCGCGACGGCCCTCTACATCGCGGTCAACAGCGAACCCGACGACCGCGTCGCCGAATCGGTGAAACTCGCAGCGGACAAGGGCATCGCGATCCTCGAGGTCGGCAAGCCAGAACTCGACCGCATGTCGGCGAATGGACTGCATCAGGGCATCGCGCTGCAGGTGCCCGAGTACCAGTACGCGCACCCCGACGACCTCATGCGCGATGCCATGGAGTCGGGCACCCCGCCGCTGCTGGTAGCGCTCGACAACATCACCGACCCGCGCAATCTCGGCGCGGTGATCCGCTCGGTCGCCGCGTTCGGTGGGCACGGCGTGTTGATTCCGGCGCGCCGCAGCGCGAGTGTCACCGCGGTCGCGTGGCGAACCAGTGCAGGCGCGGCCGCGCGGCTGCCGGTCGCGCAGGCCCCGAATCTGACCCGCACGCTCAAGGAATGGGCCGAGACCGGCGCGCAGATCGTCGGCCTCGACACCGAGGGCGACGTGACGCTCGACGACTACGACGGCACCGGGCCGACCGTGATCGTCGTGGGCTCGGAGGGCAAGGGGTTGTCGCGGCTCGTGCGCGAGACGTGCGACTCGATCCTCTCGATTCCGATGGCGGGCGACGTCGAAAGCCTCAATGCGTCGGTCGCCGCTGGTGTGGTTCTCGCCGAGTTCGCGCGCCAGCGCCGTCAGCAGTAGCCCGACAGCGCGCATCGCATCGGACCTGTGTGACCGTGGTCTCCCGACGTTCGTTAGGTTGGGGCAATGACGTTGATCGACACCATCGTGACCACGACCGACGGATTGGTCGGGGGCCGCAGGGGAAGGCGCGCTCGACGCGGAACCATCAGCTGGAAGGGCATCCCGTTTGCGGCTCCTCCCGTCGGTGAGGGCCGCTTCCGTGACGCACAGCCGGTGGCGCCGTGGCCCGGCGTGCGCGACTGCACGGCATTCGGCAATGCCGCCGTTCAGGAACGTCGATTCACAGCGACCGGTCCCGGCCGCTACGCCCCGACCAGCGAAGACTGCCTGACACTCAACGTCTTCTCTCCCGAGGAGCAGTCGTCGACGCCGCGCCCGGTGATGGTCTTCATCCACGGCGGCGCTTACATCCTCGGCACCGCGGCGACTCCGCTCTACGACGGCTCGGCGCTCGCACGCACGCAGGACGTCGTCGTCGTCACCGTCCAGTACCGCTTCGGGGCGTTCGGGATGCTCGATTTCAGCGGGTATTCGACGCCGGATCGCACCTTCGACGAGAACCCGGGCCTGTCGGACATGCTCGCCGCGCTGCGCTGGGTGCAGCGCAACATCGCGGCATTCGGCGGCGACCCGGAGAACACGACCGTGTTCGGCGAGAGCGCAGGCGGATCGGCGGTGCTGACGCTGCTCGCGACGCCAGAGGCCAAGGGGTTGTTCGCGCGCGCTATCGCCGAGAGCCCCGCGCCTGAACTCGTCGTGAGCAAGCCGAGCGCGATAACGTTCGCCGACGAGTTCCTGCGCCTGCTGCGCGACCCGCAGCGGCGCAGCGCAGACCTCGACGACCGCGGTGACCCGATCGATCCCGTCGCCGCGCGCGAACTCCTCGACGGCGCGAGCACCGAGGAGATCTTCCGGGCGAGCAATCGGCTGATGCGTTTCGCCTCGAGGGCGCAGACCCCGGAACCGGTGCCGTTCGCGCCGGTCGCGGGCAGCGCGGTACTGCCGAAACTACCGGTCGACGCGGCCCGAGCAGGCGAAACACACCCGGTTCCGCTGATCGTCGGCGGCAACCGGGACGAGGGTAAACTCTTCGAGAAGCTGTGGAACATGCTTCCCGACGCCGAGCGCATGCTCCTGCGCGTCGAGGACGAAGGTGCCCGCGAGCAGATCTCCGCGCTCTATACGGGTCCGGGCGAACGGCTGAGACTGTCGGCCGACGCGACCTTCTGGGCGCCCGCGGTGGCCTTCGCCGACGGGCACAGTCGGGTCGCGCCGACCTACACCTACCGCTACGACTTCTTCACCAAGGTGCTCGGCAAGCTCGGCGTCGGAGCGACGCACGCGACCGAACTGTTCGCGGTGTTCGGTGCCTACCGCTCGGCTCTCGGTGCACCGCTGAGCGTCGGGGATTGGCGTGCCGTGGCGCGCGTGACCGCCGACGTGCAGTCGCGGTGGGGAGCCTTCGCGCGCACCGGCGCCCCCGGCGACGACTGGCCGCGCTACTCCGAGGACGACCGCGAGATCCTGGTCATCGACCGGACCGATCACGTCGAAGCCGATCCCGACGGCGAACGCAGACTCGCGTGGCACCGCGGGACCGGCCTGATCGTCGACGATGGCCTGATCGAGTCAGAGTTCGACGCTGCTCGGGGGATCTGACGCCAGGTAGGTCAGCACAAGAGGGTTGAACAGGTGCGGCGACTCCAACGGCAGGATGTGGGTTCCGGGGAGGACGGCGAGCCGTCCTTGTGGCAGGGTCGCGGCAAGGTCGACGGCGTGCTCGACACGCACGATGCCGCAGTCGGCGGCGATGACGAGGGTCGGGGCTGCCACCGACGCGAAGTCGGTGCTCTCGAAATCCGGCTCGAAGCGCAGCATCGCGACGGTCTTGTCGAAGACGAGGTCGGATTCCGCGTCGTCGTGCAAAAAGCTGTCCCGTAGGCACGCGACGACTACCTCATCGTCCTCGTCGAAGCGGTCGGTCAGTGCGGAAACCGTGAGTCCGCGACGATTGACGTAGCTACCTGTCATCACGATTCTGGCGACGAGGTCGGGACGACGTTGCGCGATCATCAACGCGATGACGCCACCGTCACTCCAGCCGACGATGTTCGCGGGGCAGCCCACGACGTTCTCGAGGTAGGCGATGACCTGGTCGGCCATCGACGCGAACGTGTAGGGGCGGGGGTAATCGGGACTGTGGCCGTGGCCGCTGCGCTCGGGCACGAACAGGCGCAGGCCGGCGTCGGTGAAATCGCCGAACTGCGCGCCCCAGCTCGACGCCGACGAGAACGAGCCGTGCAGGAGCACGGTCGGCGGACCCATCGGGTCGCCACCTTGAAAGTGCCACAGCAGATCGCCGTTGATATCGACGAATGTGCCGCCGTCGACCCGGTCACCCACACTCGGCGGGACGTTGCGGATATGCGTGTCGATCATCCGCTCGAATCTCCGGCCAACCCTCCCGGGCGGCGACAACTGCCGTTGAACATGCGGCCCATGCTTCCAGAAGCCGCGGGGTGTTTGGACACGGAAAGGACTCGAAACTGCAACGGCGGCACACATACCGCAGGTCGCCGGTCCCGACGCTGACACGCTGGTATGCGTTCGCTGACAGCCACATCAGAGCAGCATTAGCCTCGAACGTGCAAGTGCTTCCGGCAAGATCATTCAGACGAGACAGATGGAGTTCCCGTCACGGGGGATTGGGTGTGCAGAGTGGGCATGTGCCGTCGGATTGTGGTGATCGCCGCGGCATTGTGTGCCGTGCTGTCGTTGTCCGGAGTCGGCGACGCGTTGGCAGCGCAGGGCGATACGCCACCCCCACTGGGTCTGCGGTCCATCGGGGCGGCTTCCGACATCACCTTCGCGGGCCAGCAGTCGCAGGTCAGTTTGTCGATTCCGGTGCCGCAGAACCTGGCGCCGGACAAACTGCGCGGCTTCACCGATGTGCCGCCGTTCGTCACCGGCGGGACGGTCGATGTACTGCAGGGTGACCGGGTGATCTCGCGGACGCCGATCAACCCGGCGCCGAACTCGCCGATCGAGCTGTCGCTGGCGGGCGTACGAGTGGCCCGCAATGCCGCCGACATCACGCTGCGGGCGTATCTGACGGTGAGCGGAATCTGCCAGTTCGACCCGGACAACGCCTTCCGCATCCGCGACACCACGCTCTCGTTCACCGGGCGCGAGGCGATTCCGCGTAACGTCGCCGAATTCCTTCCCCCGATCCTGCGCAAACTCACCATCTTCGTGCCGCAGAAGCCGACGACCGACGAGGCGTCGGCGGCGGTCGGTCTGGCGACATCGGTCGCGTCGAACTATGGCACAGCCGACTTCGACATCGACGTCGCATCACTGGGTGCGGGCTCGCTCGTGCCGAGCGGTCAACCGGATTCACTCGAACGTCAAATCGTGATCAGCAGTGCGGCGCCCGCCGGCCTGAGTGTCGAGAACCAGAACGGCGCCGCCTACCTCGTGATCGGTGGTCCGGCCAACGAGCTGACGAACCAGGCGCGAGCTCTGACCTCCAATCTGTCGGCGATCGCGCAGAGTTCCTCCGCGGTCGCCGGTCCGCTGCACGACGCGCCACAGTTGACCCCCGACGTGCAGACGTTGGCTGATCTGGGCATCACCGATCAGATCGTCACGTCGTCGGCGTGGCCGTCGATCACACTCGGGATCGACCAGACCCGCCTGGGCAGGCCGTCGAAGGACATCCGTGTGCAGCTCATCGGGACGGCGACACCGGCGGCAGACGGATCGTCGCCGGTGGTGTCGGTGCGGCTGGGAGATCGTGTCATCGCGACGATCAAGACCGACGGTTCGGGCGCGTTCAACCAGTGGGTCGACCTGCCGAACAACCTGTTGAGCAGGTACAACGGGTTGATCGTCACGCTCGAACGGGGCGACGTCAAAGAGGGTTGCGGCAACGGAACCCGCGGGTCGCTGAGCGTCTCGGCGGCCGGCGAGATACGTAGTTCGCCCGCTGATCCGCCAGTCCCTGCAGGGCTGGGGTCGCTGCCGCAGGCGCTGATGCCGCGCACACAACTGGCGTGGACCAAGGGCGACGCCCCCGACGTCGCGCGTGCGGTCTCGATCATGACGACGATGCAGCGGTTGTCCGCGGTGCCGCTCGGCGTCGACGTGGTGTCGATGTCCGACGCCGCGTCGTCGACACAGCCGGCGGTCCTGATCGCCGCCGACGGGCAGGGGCTCCCCGATGGCGTGGCTCTCCCGGTGACCCAGAAGTCGGGGACGGTCACCGTGCATTCGTCGTCCGGCGCCGAATCGAAGGTCACGCTGAATCCGCAGGTGCAGTTCGGCTCGCTGCAGGTGACGCGGTCCGACGACCGCAGCATGCTGGTCGCGACCTCGACCAATGATGCCGCCGACCTCGACGGCCTCCTGCGCTGGTTCACCGGCAACGCCTCGGACGCGTCCGGCGACGCCGCGCTGAAGATCTCGGGGCGCGACCCGATCACCGTCGACGCCAATGCGGGCGCGCACGACGAGACGTCGAACAGTCATCCGCTGGGGTGGTTGGTGGTCGTCTGTGTGCTGCTGGGAGCGGTCATCCTGTTCCTCATCGTCGCCGCAGCGCTGCGGCTCCTACGGCGTCGACGTCTCGGCGACGACGACGCCGGATGACCATCACCGCGGCACCCGCCGACTCCTCCGGCGCGTCGTCGGAGGAGTCAGGACGCGCCGGGCGGTCGATCACGTCACGGCTGTTGCTGCGGTGGCTCGCGCTGATCGCGCTGACCGTCGTCGCCTACTGGCACAACATCGGCCAGTTCTACCGTGAGATCGTCACCTTCGGCTCCGACCTCGACTACATCGTGGTCGTGCTGGTGCTCGCGCTCATGGCGGCCTACGGCGTGACGCTGCGGCGCAGCGACGAGCGCGCGATCCGCGATCGGCAGACCGACATCATCGTCGGCGTCATCGTGATGCTGTTGTCGTTCTGCTTCGCGGGCGCACTGACCAACAGGTTCACCGGCTCGCTGTACCTGTTGACGCACCTCGACATCCTCGGACTGTGGACCTTCTTCTTCGGCGGCTGCATCCTGATGTTCGGTCTTCGTCCGACGATGCGGTACCACTGGGTCTGGTTGTTCGGCCTGATGACGTCCCCGATCGCCTACCGGGTCGCCGTGCTGTCCCTCGGCGGCAACGAGGTGGCCGCGGGCACGGTGATGACCGTGTTCGGCGCCTTCGCCGCGGCCATCGCTGTCGGACGTGACCGCACGTCGGCGTTGATCGGCTTCGTGGGCGCCGGAGTGGTGGGAGGAGTGATCGTCGCGGTCGTGCGGCTCGCTCATCCGAGCGCGCCCCTGCTCGTCTATCAGGCACTGCCTGCCGTCGGCAGTGTGTTCGTCGTCGGTCTGATCGCCTACCTGCGTCGGCGAAGGAGCACGTCGCCGCGCCCATTCGACAGGCCCCTCTACGAGCCCGGCGTCGACCGGATCAAGATCGGGGCAGCTGGGGTCCTCGTCGTCTCAGCGGTCGTCACGTTGCTGCTGCCGTACCAGCGGGTGATGGTGACTCCCACGGTGACCATCGCGGGCCTGAGTACCACGGCGCCGCTGATCGTGCCGGACGCGTGGCGTCAGGACGGGCCGACGCTCCGCTACGACTGGGCAGGGGATTTCTATGGTCCGGGCGCCGTGCTGGCACGCCAGAATCTGTTGCAACGGACCGGTGACGTGGCGTTCGACAAGGAGGCCCGTCCACGCAAGCTGATCGTCGACACCATCGAGACGCTGTATCCGTTTCGCTTCGATCTCTACCCGGTGGTGTTCACCTACGATCTCTTCGGCGCCCGCTTCTCCGATCCGGTGCCGGTGCTGCTGCCGCACGGGATCCCCGCGGTCCTCGAGGTGATCCTCGACGACACCCGCTACCTGACCTACACCGTGCTGTCGTGGCAGTGGGGCAACGGCGAGCACGCGCAGAAGGTGGCGCTGTGGTCTGTGGACAACCATGAACCGGACGCCTATTTCCCGCAGCCCGATCAGACGATCGCCAAGAACCTGCGTGAGCTGTTCAACGTCACACTGCGGGGCGGCGCGGTGATCCGCGACGACCGACCCGACTTCAAGGACCGCCAGTTGGTGCTCGACGCGGGACGCGACGTCGTCAACGCACAACTCGACGGTGTGCGGCGGGAGGATCAGCCATGACCGGATCCGGCAGCGGACAGGTGCATTTCACCCCGCCGACGACGAGAGCCGAAGTCAATCAACGGCTCTCGGACGAGGCGTATCGCACCGCGGCTCTCGACGACGCGATCAACCGGCTGCGCCGGGAGGACCCGATGATGACGGCATCCGTGGCGTTCAGCCGCGCGCAGAAGATCATCGGTCTCGTAGTGCTCGCCGTCATCGTCGTCGGCTTCGTGTTCTGGCCGATCGGCACCGCGGCAACGCTCGTCTCGATTGCCACGGTGATCTACATCGTGGCACTCATCGAGCGGCTGAACACGTTTCGGCTCGGTCTCGTCAATGGTGCGATCAGAATCTCCGACGACGACGCCCGCGCCATCCCCGACGACGAGCTGCCGCGTTACACCGTGCTGGTTCCCGCATACGGTGAGCCGGAGGTCGTCGGACAGTTGATCGAGGCTATGGAATCGTTCGAATACCCGCAGGAGAAGCTGCAGGTGTTGCTCCTGCTCGAGGAGGACGACGCTCCGACGATCGAGGCCGCCCATGCGGTCGACTCGTCGCCCATCATCACGTCTGTGCTCACACCGCCGGGCGATCCGCGGACCAAACCGAAAGCCTGCAACTACGGATTACATTTCGCCACAGGCGATATCGTCACCATCTTCGACGCGGAGGATCACCCCGACCCGCTCCAGTTGCGCAGAGTGGTGGCGACGTTTCGTGAACTCGACGATGATTCCGTCATCTGCGTGCAGGGCAAGCTGAGCTTCTACAACGTCACCGACAACGTTCTCACACAATGGTTCACCGCCGATTACGGCATCTGGTTCGGCTATCTGTTGCCGGGTCTGATGGTCAGCAAGGCGACGATTCCGTTGGGCGGGACGTCGAATCACTTCCGCAAGGACATGCTCATCGAGCTCGGTGCGTGGGATCCGTTCAACGTCACCGAGGACGCCGATCTCGGGGTGCGCATCGCGGGCGAGGGTTACCGCACCGCTGTGCTCGACTCGGTCACGCTCGAAGAAGCAAATGTGGACGGTATCAACTGGATTCGTCAGCGGTCGCGTTGGTACAAGGGCTACATGCAGACCTGGCTCGTGCACATGCGCAGGCCACGGCGGCTCTTTCACTTCATGGGGCTGCTCGGGATGATTCGGTTCACCCTGCTGATTGCCGGCACTCCCTTCATCGCATGTATGAACATGATCTTCTGGCTCATCCTGATCGTGTGGATCGCCGGGCAGCCGGCGTTTGTCGCGGAGCTCTTTCCCGGACCGATCTATTACCTGTCGCTGATCTCGTTCGTCATCGGTAACAGCGCGGCGATCTACATGACGCTCGTCGCGAATAGGGAGGACGACCGCGGCGAACTGCTCTGGTCGGGTCTGATCGTCCCGTTCTACTGGGTGATGATGAGCATCGCGGCGATCAAGGGCATGTGGCAGTTGCTGTTCCGGCCGTCGTACTGGGAAAAGACCGCCCACGGGCTCACCTCCGACGCCAGTCCGTCCGAGGCATCGGAGACGACCGCCGGTTCTGAGGCGACGCCGGATGCATCGGCTTCGTCGGCTTCGTCGACACGGGCGGCTCAATGACCCGTCGATCCGTCGCGCTGTGGCTTGTCGTGTGGCTGGCCTACCTGGCTTTCGGTGTGTATATGGCCGCGGGTCTGCACGTGTACTTCGGCGATTCGTTGTCGCGCGTCCAGGCGGCACAGAGCGTGTTGTTCAGTCGCGACCCGCACCTTGCCGCAATCGGATTCATCTTCACACCGCTGACCGCACTGGTTCAGCTGCCGCTCACCGCATTGTCGGTGTGGTGGCCGCAGATGACCACCGACGCGTTGTCGGCGGCGATCATGTCGTCGGCATTCATGGCGGGCGCCGTGGTCCAGGTGTCGGGGGTGGCGCGCGACCGCGCACTGCCGACTGCGATGACCGTCATCGTGACGCTCGTGTTCGCGCTCAACCCGATGATCGTGCTGTACGCGGCCAATGGGATGAGCGAGGCGCCCTACCTCTTCTTCATCGCCTGGGCGGTTCGACGGCTGATCCGCTGGGTCGACACCGATGACGTCCACGAATTGATCGTTGCGGGAATCGCTCTCGGCCTCGCGTACCTCACGAGATACGACGGCGCGGTCGCCGCCTTCGTCGCGGGCTGCTTCGTCGCCTTGGTGACCTATCGACGATCCGATAGGGCGGCCGGGCGGAGGCTTCGCGCACAACGCGCTCTGCTCGACGTCGTGCTCGTCGCGTCGCCGAGCCTGCTGGCGTTCATCGTGTGGGCTGCGACGAGTTGGTTGATCACCGGGCAGGCGTTCGCGCAGTTCACTTCTCAATACGGCAACAGTGCCATCATCGACCAGTCGGGCGGAACCGGCAGTGCCACCGGACTCGACGCCCTGCGCTTCTCGATCACCGAGTTACTCATCCTGGCACCGCTGTACGTAGTGTTGTTCGTACTCGTTGCGTGGGTGCGTATCCGGCGGCACCGACTGTATCCGCTCGCGGTGCCCGTACTGATCATCGGAGCGGTCATCGCCTTTCAGGTGTACAGCTACATGCGCGGAACCACCTTCGGATTCCTGCGCTTCTACATGACCGTCATCGTGCTGGCAGCGGTGACGGCACTGCTCGCGACGCCGGCTCGACGTATCGAGCCCTACCGACGTCTCGGTCCGAGGGCCGCACTGCCTCATGCCGATTCGCGCGCCGGACGCGGATGGCGGTACGGCCTCGTCGGCACGGTCGCTGTGCTCGCGTTCGCTGTGGGACTGCCGGTGACCGCAGCGGGGATGACGTCGCCGAAGTACGCACCGCAGGAGTTTGCTTACCGATCTGTCATTGCACCACAACCGGATTCGACCGAGAAGCGCTACCTCGACGAGGAGCGCGTGCTGAGGTCGTTCTCGACCGAGCGAGCCCTCGCGGAGTACCTCGACTCATTGCATCTTCCCGACGGAAGCGTGCTCACCGATACCGTGTACGGATTCGCCGTCGTCGTGCAATCGCGCCATCCCAAGCAGTTCGTCATCCCCTCGGACGAGGATTTCGACAGAGTTCTCAACGAGCCCGCCCGGTTCGGGGTGCGGTTCCTCCTCGCCGTGCCGCGCGCGGGTCGAGGGTCGTCGGACGCACTGAATATCCGGTATCCGACGCTGTACGAGAACGGCAACCAGATCTCGACGCTCGCGCTCGAGGCACGCAACCAGGGAATCAACATGCCGACATGGCGGGTGTACGAGGTCAATCCCTCGCAGGACGACGGTCCGCGGTAGTGGCTCTGCCTGGGGCTTACGAACTCTCGCGCGCGACAACTTGCCACGCCGGGTCGTCGTAGCCGATGTCGAAGGTGCATTCGTCGGGACGGGGATCGGGGACAAATGCCCACAGCAGTGCGCCGGCGACTCCCACCGAGCGCATCGTCTCGTACTTGCTGCTGAACTCGCGCGCACGGGTGTCCAGCGGTAGACACGACCCAGCGTCGATGCCGATCTCATTGACCACCAACGGTTTACCGAGTCGGCGCGCCTGGGAGATGCGCGCGGGCAGGTCGCTGCCGCCCGGTGCAATCGCGCCACCGGCGCTGTAATCGTGAAAGTCGAGGACATCGAGGCCCGAAGACGCTGACACGCGCCCGAAATCGCTTCCGGTGAGCCCGCATTGGTCTCCACCGACGAAACCGGCGAAGATCGGGTGCTTCGGGTCGATGGCCCGAATGCGTTCGCCGACCTGATCGAAGAACATACGCAGTACCGCAGTTCCGTTGGCCGGGCACGTGCGGTTCTGCCAGGCGCATCCCGTTGGCCCGCAGACGCTTGCCTCCGGCTCGCCCACGGGCTCCCAGCCGGCGAGTGACGGTTCGGTGCGCCACCGGGTGATGGCCGTCGTCAGCCAGTCGGCGAAAGTCATACCCGCAGCGGTTTCAGTTGTGTGCCAACCATTCTGGTACCAGGCTCGCTCCTTGAACTTCTCGTCCTCGCATGCGCCCGAACTGCCGGTCAGGACCGGCAGCACCATCTGGTTGTGACTTCGGGCCGACGCGAAGATCGCGTCGAGGCGACCGTAGTTGTTCGCCCCCGACTTCTTGTCCACGAGGAACGCCGAGTAGAGGTTGAATCGGGTGAGCGCGCGTGGCGGCAGCTTGCCGAAGTATTCGTCGAGGTCGACCTGTGCGCCGCAACCGGCGTTGAGCGACCAGTCGGTGCCGAGTTGGTAGCTGTTGAAACCTGCCGGAAACCAGTGGCGTCCGTCGAGGACGATTCCCGTGTCGGTGGTCGTCACCCGACCCGAGAAGTCGTGGTGGGCGGACGGCGCAGGTGTCGAGGCATCGTCCTCGAGCGGCGTCGGAGCCGGCTGACCGCACGCTGCTGCGATCAGGATGATCAGCACAGCGCTCACGCAGAGTCTGAGTGCGTGCCGGAGCGTCACGGGTCGAACGTTACTCCGCCGACTACGGTCGAGGTGGTGGGAAGAGCTCGAGCGTCGCGTGTGGTTGTCGGGGTGGTGTCCGCGGCCGTGCTCATCAGTGCGGCGCTGCTGGCGGGTTGCGGAAACGACGCGTCGACTTCTGACTCCTCGCCAACTCCCTCCTCAGCGACAGCGGGACCTGCTGGTTCGACCGCGCGGAGCAGTTCGGCCGGCACGGCGTCGAGCAGCGGTCCTGTCCTCGACCCCGCGCACCCCCCGCCCTTCATCGAGCACGTCTCATGGGTGGACACCGCGGTCGGCCCCAGCCTGCAGATCTACCCCACGCCCAACGGCCGCGCGAGCATCGCCGACGACGGCGCGCAGATCGCGTGGCGCGAGGTGGTCGCACTGGCACCCGACGCCGACACTCCCGGCATGCGGGCACAGTTCGTGTGCCACTGGGACTTCGCGCGAGCCGTCGAGCCGAACAAACCGAGCTGGAACATCGAACCGCAGCGGCCCGTCGTCGACGACTCGACGATGATCGCCACACGCTGCAACCCCGGCGGCCCCGAGGAGTGACGCGCGGCCGCGCTGGGGTCCGGGCCTGGCGCGTCGGCGCGGGAAGTGGGGGAAGGGCCGGCGCGTCGGCGCGGGAAGTGGGGGAAGGGCCGTCGAGCCGTGCAGGAAGTGGGGGAAGGTTCGTGGGGCCGTGCAGAAAGTAGGGGAAGGAACCCTTCCTCGGGTTGTGTACGTTTCCTCGAGTTGTTGCTAGGGGAAGGGTGAACATCCCGCGGAAAGAACCCTTCCCCTACTTTCCGCCAGCGGCGCCGACCGCAGCGCGCCGACCGCCGCGCGCCGACCGCAGCCCCCGCCCCCTACGCCGCGGCGGCGCTGATGGCGCGGCGCGTCGTGTGTTCGCGGCGCGCGCCGATCTGGCGGCAGATCACGTAGATCACGAACGAGATCGTCGTGACGAACACCGACACCGGCAGCTTGGGGGCCAACGACAGGATCAGCCCGCCGACGGCGGCGACTTCTGCGAAGATCACCGACAGGACCATCATCAGTGTGGGGTTGGCGGTCAGGCGGGCCGCGGCGGCGCCGGGGGTGATCATCAGCGACATCACCAGCAGCGCGCCGATGATCTGCACGCCCTGCGCGCAGGCGAGGCCCATCAGGATTGCGAAGATCACCGACAGTGTGCGCATCGGAACGCCGTTCGCCTCCGCGACGCGCGGATCCATCGACGCGAAGAGCAGCGGCCGGTAGATCACCGCGAGCACTGCGAGCACGACGACGGTGGTGATCGCGATCGCGGTCAGGCCCTGCACGCCGACGCTGACCACCTGCCCGGTCAGCAACGCGAAGCCCGTGCCGATCCGACCGTAGAGCGCGAGGAACAGCACGCCGAGACCCAACCCGAATGCCATCACCACGCCGATGACCGAATCACGTTCTCGCGCTTTGTTTCCCAGATAGCCGAACACGCCTGCGGCCACGACGGCGCCGATGATCCCGCCGATGTTCACGCTGATTCCCGCAAGCAGTGCGGCGGCGGCGCCGGTCACCGACAGTTCGCTCGCGCCGTGTACCGCGAACGACATCTGGCGCACGACGATCAGCGGCGCCAGCACGCCGCCGAGTAGTCCGAGCAGCGCCAGCGCGAGCATGGCCTGCAGCACGAAGTCGTAGTGCAGTAGGTCGGCGGTCACCGAGAAGTCCCAGAAGTCGCTCCAGTGCACGTCGGCGGCAAGAATCATCTGTCCGGCGGCGAGGTCGGTTGGGGTCGAGCTGATCGTCATGTCGCCGGAAGCCCCTCGGGAGCAGTGCAGTGATGCGCATCCTCTTCACCGCCGACGACGAGCAGCCGTCCATTGACCCGCAATACCTCGACGTCGCTGCCGTAGAGCTCCGACAATGTCGCGGTGTTCATGACTTCCTCGGTGGTGCCGATGCGGAATCGGCCGCCGACCAGGTACAGCACGCGATCGACGTAGGGCAGCACGGGGTTGATCTCGTGCGTGACGAATACGACGGCTGTGCCCGCGTCGCGGCGTCGTTTGTCGATGAGTTCGACGACCCGCTCCTGGTTGGCCGGGTCGAGACTGGCCAGCGGTTCGTCGCAGAGCAGCAGTTCGGGATTGGTGGTCAGGGCTTGGGCGACGCGCAGTCGCTGCTGCTCGCCGCCGGACAGCAAGCCGACGGGTGCGTCGGCGAACTCGGTCGCGTCGACCTCGGCGAGCGCGGCGTCGACCTTCGCCCTGCGCGCACGACGCCCGCGGATGCCGAGACCCCAGTGCGCGCCGTCGACTCCGAATCCGACGAGGTCGCGACCGCGGATCGCCATGGAGTCGGCGTCGTCTGCGTGCTGCTGCGGGATGTATCCGACGTGGTCGGTGACGGTCAGCTCACCCGCCGACAACGGGTACTGATGCAGCAGCGTGCGTAGAAACGACGTCTTGCCCGAGCCGTTGGGGCCGAGGACCGCGACGAACTCGCCGGGCATGATGTCGAGATCGAGATCGTCCCAGAGCACCCGCTCACCGAAGGCGAGTCGGGCGTGCCGGAACGAGGCGACGGGTTCGCGACCGTCGGGATCGGACCCGCTCACGCCGGCAGTGCCGAGGCGAGCGCAGCGATCTGTTTCTGCTGCCAGTCGATGTAGCTGGTCTGGCCCGCGGGCAGTGTCTCGGTGAACTCCACAACAGGAACGTTGGCAGACTTCGCGATCGACAGCAACGCTTCGGTGACCGCGTCGACGGCCTGGGTGTTGTAGATGAACACCTGCACCTCGTGCTTGCGGAGCAGATCCTCCATCGCGGCGCGGTCGGCAGCCGACGGCGACTGTCCCTCTTCGACAGCCGAGGTGAAGCCTTCCGGGGCCACATCGCGCATGCCTGCCTCGGTGAGCAGGTACGCCGCGAGCGGCTCGGTCTGCGCGACCTTCGTGCCGTCGTGGGTCTTCTTGATATCGGCGAGAGATCCGCGCAGACCGTCGATCTTCTCGTTGAACGCCTTCGCGTTGTCGCGGTACGTGGTGGCGTTGGCCTCGTCCTTCTTGGCGAGATCGTCGGCGAGTTCGGTGGCCACCTGGCCGACGACGGGCAGGTTGTAGAAGACGTGCTCGTTGGTCTCGCCGTGCGCGGAGTGGTCGGTGTCCTCGTGGTGGCCGGTCATCGTGTCGAAGGCGTAGATCACGGAGCCCTTGGCGTTCTGCGACGCCTTCTCCATGTACTCGTCGTAGTGTCCGCCGTTCATCAGCACCACGTCGGCGTCGACGACCTTCGCCGAGTCGGCCGCAGACGGCTCGAACTCGTGCGGATCGCCCGTCGGATCGTTGAACAGCACCGTCACCGACGCTTTGTCGCCCGCAACCGCCGACGCGACGGCACCCCATACGTTGGTCGAGGTCACGACGGTCGGTTTGCCGTCGGAGCTGCCGGAGTCGCCGCCAGAACAACCGGCAAGTGTCAGTGCCCCGCCGACGGCGAGGGCCGTGGTCAGTGCCAGGACTGCGCGTTTCATCGTTCGCCTACCCGTTTCGCTAATGACAATCGTTACCGAAAGAAGTGTAGGTGATGATCGACGACGGCGCGCTGCGGGGTCAGTTCACCCCGTGACCCCCGTCGGCACGACGGCTCAAACAACTGTCGGCACAACGGCTCAAACAACCGTCGGCACGACGGCTCAAACAACCGTCGGCACGACGGCTCCAACAACAGTCGGCACGACGAATCGGCGCAGCAGTTCGCGTTCGGCGGCGGCGTCGACCTCCGGTGTGCTCAGCAGCGACACGATCACGCGGACGAGCCAGGCGGCGCGAACCTCGAGGTCGGCGTCGGTGCTGTCGGGGACGATGCGGCGCAGGAAACCTGCCGCCACCGCGTCGATGGCGGGAGACCGCTGCGCGAGGTGTCCAGACGTCGCGGCCATTTCGGTGGTAAACCATTGGGACAGAGCAGGATTGGCGCGCACTCCGGCGATCGCTGCCCCGGTGGCGATCAGGAGTTGCTCAGCGGGCGCGGCGTCGGCGGGGATGGCCGAGTCGACGTCGCGCGCCACTTCGCCCGCGGCCCGCTCGACGTAGGCGGCCATCAGCTCCTGCTTGCCGGGGAAGTGCCGGTACAGCGTGGCGCGCGAGCATCCCGCGGTGTCGGCGATGTCGCGCATGGTGACCTCGCCGACACCGCGCGCGGCGAACAGTTCGGCGGCGGTGTCGAGGATGCGGGTCGCCGCGATCTGCGCGCGGTCGTCCGAGAGCCAGTCGGTTCGAGTCTCGGTCGCTCGTGTCCCGGTCATCCGCATCTCGGTCACCGGGAACCGTCCGCGTAGAACGGCACGTACGTGGGGCGTCGAACGTAGTTGCCAGGCGCGTAGGTGATGCCGTCGGGGTCGACGTCGAAGTCGGGGTGGCGGGCGAGCAGTTCGGTCAACGCGACCCTGGCCTGCATTCGCGCTGCCGCCGCGCCGAGACAGTGGTGGTGACCGTGGCTGAATGACAGGATGCGGCGAGGTCTGCGTTCGACGTCGAGGTGCTCGGCGTCGGGACCGAACACCGACTCGTCGCGGTTGGCCGCGGCGTAGCAGAGCAATACCTTGCGGCCCTGCGGCACGGTGACCGGTCCGTCGGGAGTGTCGGTGTAGGCGACCGCCCGCGTGGTGGTGCGCGCGAGTCCCTGCACGGGCGAGGTCAGCCGCAGCAGTTCGCCGACGGCGTCGGGGATCAGGGTTGGGTCGTCGACGAGGCGTCGGCGCTGCTCGGGGTATGCGGAGAGGAGGTCGACGCTGCCCCCGAGCAGGCCGGTCGTCGTGTCGTTGCCGCCGGTGATCATGGTGAACACGAAGGCGAGAATCGACACCAGGCCCGCCGGATCGTCGGCGACGCCCGCGTCGACGAGCGCCGAAACGGTGTCGTCGCCGGGGTGGGCGCGTCGGTGTTCGACGAGTTCGCCGAAGTACGTGAGCAGTTCACTCGTGGCCGCCGCAGCTCGGCTGCCGTTCGACGCCGCGGCCAGGCTGCCGTTCGACGCCGCAGCTCGGCTGCCGTTCGACGCCGCGGGTTCCGAACCGGCAAGGGCGCCGACGATTGCTGCGGTCCAGTCGTCGAAGCGAGTCCAGTCCTCGTCGGGAACTCCGAGGTAGTGGGCGACGACCATGCTCGGCAGTGGCTTGAACAGCTCGCCGACGATGTCGGTGGGGCCATCGCCGTCGAGGCGCTCGAGTCGTTCGACGACGAACTCGCGGACGCGCGGCTCGATCGACGTCACCTGCCGCGGCGTGAACCCGCGCGCGACGAGCGAGCGGAAGGCAGTGTGTTGCGGCGGGTCCTGCATGACCAGGGGAGGGTTGTCGGCGAGGCCGATGGCCTCCAGTTCGTCGTAGACCATGGTCAATCCCGCCGCCGAGGAGAAGGTGAGTGGATCCGACGCCGCGGCGAAGACGTCCGCGTGGCGCGTGAGCACCCAGTAGTCCTGTGCGGCCACGTGGTGAACCGGCGATAAGCGCCGTAGGCGTGCGTACATCTCGAACGGGTTGCGCCACGAGTCATCAGAACGCAGCTCGAATGCTGGCGCACCACGCTGAGACACAATAGTCTCCATGTCTCGACACTGAGGCATCTGTAGCTATCTGTCAATGCCTGGCCGAGGGTACCGACTTCATGCTGAGACGGCTGACGGCAGCCGCCTACCTGCGTCGTCCGGGTGAGCGGACGATCGACCGCGCACGGACCTTCTCTACAGTGGAGTAATGAGTTTCAGGGGGCCGCGGCGAGTCGCGCTCGTCTCGGTGCACACCTCTCCGCTGGCGCAGCCCGGTACGGGCGACGCCGGCGGCATGAATGTGTACGTGTGGCAGACCGCGCAGCGCCTCGCCCGACGCGGCGTCGAGGTGGAGATCTTCACCAGAGCAACGTCGTCGTCGGACGCGCCGATCGTCGAGGCCGCGCCCGGCGTGACGGTGCGCAATGTGGTCGCCGGGCCATTCGAAGGCCTCGACAAACGCGATCTTCCGACGCAGCTGTGCGCGTTCACCGCGAGCGTGCTGCGGGCGGAGGCGCAGCAGCGTCCCGGGTACTACGACCTGATTCACTCGCACTACTGGCTGTCGGGGCAGGTGGGCTGGCTCGCCCGGGACCGCTGGGGAGTTCCGCTGGTGCATACCGCGCATACCCTGGCCGCGGTCAAGAACGCCTCACTCGCCGCGGGCGACACCGCCGAGCCGATGCTGCGCGTGGTGGGCGAGCAGCAGGTCGTCGACGAGGCCGATCGCCTCGTCGCGAACACCGAGACCGAGGCGCACGAGCTGGTCTCGATGTATCACGCCGACCCCTCACGGATCGACATCGTCACTCCCGGCGCCGATCTCGACTGCTACACACCTGGATCGATGGCGCAGGCCCGCGCTGAACTCGGATTGCATTCTGACGCAACGCTGTTGACGTTCGTCGGGCGCATCCAGCCGCTGAAGGCCCCCGACGTCTTGCTGCGCGCTGCGGCCCCGCTGATCGAGAGGTCGCGGGGCGGTGATCGGCCCGTGCGGGTTCTCATCGTCGGCGGTCCGTCGGGTTCTGGCCTCGAAACGCCTTCCGCGTTGGTCGATCTCGCCGCCCAACTGGGTATCTCCGACGAGGTGATCTTCCTGTCCCCGCAGCCGTCCGCGAAGCTCGCGCAGGTGTACCGGGCGTCGGATGTGGTTGCGGTGCCCAGCTATTCGGAGTCGTTCGGTCTCGTCGCGATCGAAGCGCAGGCCTGCGGAACGCCCGTGATCGCGGCGGATGTCGGTGGTCTGTCGGTCGCGGTCTCGTCGGGACGCAGCGGCGTTCTGGTCAACGGCCACGCCATCGGCGACTGGACAAACGCCCTGGAGAAGATGATCAGCTCTCCGGACGAGCTCGCCGCCATGCGTCGACACGCACGTGCGCACGCCGAGAACTTCTCCTGGGAGCACACCGCGGATGCGTTGCAGGAGAGCTACTCCCGTGCGATGGCCTCGTTCGCCGCGGCGCCCGGTGCGCGGGTGGGCCCCACCGTCGCCGCACGGCGCGCCTCCAGGCGATGGCGTCGTCGTCATCGCGCGAATGTCTGATCCGAGTATTCAACCGACCCAGCGTCGTCAGGAGTGATAGCGATGAGCCACATCGAGAATCTCGAACTGCTGGAGAAGTCGCTGACCGAGCGCGACATTCCTTACAGCCGAAAGAGTTCCGGCGGAGCGCAATCCGAACACGTCATCCTCGAACTGCCAGGCGAGAAGAAGCTCAAGACGACGGTCCTGCTGACCGCGGGACCGTACGGGGTGCGCGTCGAGGCATTCGTCTGTCGTCACGCCGACGAGAACCACGAGGCCGTCTATCGCTACCTACTCAAGCGCAATCGTCGTCTCTACGGGGTTGCCTACACCATCGATAACATCGGCGACATCTATCTGGTGGGTCGAATCTCGGTGGACGCGTTGACATCTGACGAGATCGACCGCGTGCTCGGACAGGTTCTCGAGGCCGCGGACGGCGACTTCAACACGCTTCTCGAACTCGGCTTCGCGACGTCGATCCGCCGCGAATGGGCATGGCGTGTCTCCCGCGGCGAGTCGCTGCGCAACCTCCTCGCCTTCGAGCACCTCATCGACAAGGAGTCGCTGCCGCAGCCGGGTGAGCCTCTCGAAGGTCGGTACGAGCCCTCCTCGGTGGTAGACGCCGCGCAGGACGGTCCCGCAGAAGGCGCGCAGCTCGACGAGTGACGGTGCGCGGACCTGCGAGGGAGTCGAGAGGGCCGTCACATCGTGGCAACAGCCATTGGTACGATCGATTTGACTGATTTACCAACGGAGGTGCCATGAGCGTCAAGAGTCCCTACCCCGACGTCGAGATCCCGAATGTCAGCGTCTATGAGTACCTGTTCGGCAACATCGCCGACGACGATCTCGACCGCGTCGCGCTCATCGATCCCAAGACCGACACGAAGACCACATATCGCCAACTGATCGGTCAGATCAACGCTGCGGCAGGCGCTCTCGCCGCTCGGGGCATCGGTGTCGGCTACGTTGTCGGCATTCTCTCGCCGAACATCCCCGCGTTCGCGACCGTCTTCCACGGAGTGCTGCGCGCTGGTGCGACGGCCACGACGATCAACGCGTTGTTCACCGCGCGCGAGATCGCCAAGCAGCTCACCGACTCCGGTGCCAAGATGCTCGTCACCATCTCGCCGATGGCCGCGCAGGCACTCGAGGCTGCCAAGGAAGTCGGGATCGCCGACGACGCCGTGATCATCCTCGACGGTGAGGGCGTCGAGGCGTCGGGGCATCCCAACGCCGCAGACCTGCTCGGCGCCGATCTGCCTGCGCCCGACGTCTCATTCGACCCGGCGACGCACGTCGCCGTCCTGCCCTACAGCTCGGGTACCACCGGAAACCCCAAGGGCGTCAAGCTTTCTCACACCAACCTGGTCGCCAACGTCGCGCAGATCGCCCCACTGCAGGGGATGGCGCGCGACGATGTGATCGTCGCGGTGCTGCCGTTCTTTCACATCTACGGCATGACGGTCCTGCTCAATGCCGCGCTGCGCGCACGGGCGAGCCTCGTCGTGATGGCCAAATTCGACCTCGTCGAGTTCCTGGAGAACATCCAGAACCACAAGGTCACCTACGCGTTCATCGCGCCGCCGGTTGCGGTCGCCCTCGCGAAGCATCCGATCATCGACAACTACGACCTCTCATCGCTGCACACCATGCTCTCGGGCGCGGCGCCGCTCGACGACGAGCTCGGCAAGGCTGTCGCCAAGCGGCTGAATCTGCACATGCTGCAGGGCTACGGCATGAGTGAGCTCTCGCCAGTCAGCCACCTCATCCCGGTCGACTCGCAGGCCGTACTCGGACTCGACGAGCCGCCGCTTTCGTCCGTCGGCTGGCCAATCCCCAACTCGGAGAACAAGATCGTCGACCCGGCAACGGGTGAAGAGTTCGCGGTGCCGAGCGAGGGAATGTCGGAGCCCGGCGAACTGTGGGTCCGCGGACCCAACGTCATGCTCGGCTACCTCAACAACGAGCAGGCCACCGTCGACACCATCGACGCCGACGGCTTCCTGCACACCGGCGACATGGCCCAGCTCGACGCGACCGGTGCGGTCTACATCGTCGACCGCCTCAAGGAGCTCATCAAGTACAAGGGCTACCAGGTGCCGCCCGCCGAGCTGGAGGCGCTGCTGCTCACGCACCCGAAGATCGCCGACACCGCTGTCGTCGGCGTGATCGACGAGGAGTCCGGCGAGGAGATCCCGAAGGCTTTCGTCGTCACGCAGTCCGACGCGGAGCTGACCGAAGCCGACGTCATCGAGTTCGTCGCCGCCAAGGTCGCGCCACACAAGAAGGTGCGCGCCGTCGAATTCATCGATGTCATCCCCAAGTCGGCGTCGGGCAAGATCCTGCGCAAGGATCTCCGCAAGTAGACTCAGATCGCAAGGCAGCGGGCCGCTTTCGGATACTTCCGAGGGCGGCCCGCTGTTGTCGGTGACCCACGGCCGAGTGCGAAGCCACATGTGCGGCTCCCGCGTGACTCTTCCGTGTGGAAAACTGACTCCCATGAGCAACGGCACCCTGATTCTCATGCGGCACGGCGAGAGCGAATGGAACGCGTCCAACCAGTTCACCGGTTGGGTCGACGTCGCGCTGACCGCCAAGGGTCGCGCGGAGGCGACGCACGCGGGCGAGCTGCTCGTCGAGCACGATTTGTTGCCGGACGTCCTCTACACCTCGCTCCTGCGACGCGCGATCACCACTGCGAACATCGCACTCGATGCCGCCGACCGGATCTGGATTCCCGTCGTCCGCGACTGGCGTCTCAACGAGCGCCACTACGGTGCGCTGCAGGGCCTCAACAAAGCCGACACGCTCGAGAAGTTCGGCGAGGAACAGTTCATGCTGTGGCGTCGCTCGTACGACACCCCGCCGCCGCCGATCGAACCCGACTCGGAGTACAGCCAGACGCACGATCCCCGGTACGCCGACCTCCCCGAGGTACCGCTGACCGAGTGCCTCAAGGATGTCGTCGAGCGACTCATCCCGTACTTCGAATCCGACATCGCCGCCGACCTCAAGGCCGGTAAGACGGTGCTGATCGCCGCGCACGGCAACTCGCTGCGCGCGCTGGTCAAGTACCTCGACGGCATCTCCGACGCCGACATCGCCGCGCTCAACATCCCGACCGGCAACCCGCTGCGCTACGACCTCGACGACAACCTCAAGCCACTCAACCCCGGCGGGACCTACCTCGATCCCGAGGCGGCTGCCGCGGGTGCTGCGGCGGTCGCGGCGCAGGGTAAGAAGTAGTCCGTAACCCAATCGTCATGGGCGGGTTGCTGTGACCGCGGTTACATTGGTTGCATGGCCGATTCTGGAACCCTGCGCATAGTCCACTCGGCACCGCAGGAAAGGTACGAGGCGATCCTCACCGATCCCGAGTCCGATCCTCGCGACGTCGAACCCTCAGAGCATCTCGTCGGGTACCTGGATTACGTGTCCGAGCCCTACCAGGTGATTCTGACTCACACGGTGATCCTCGACGCCTATTCGGGACGGGGATACGCCGGCCAGCTCGTGCGGACCGTTCTCGACGACATCAGGTCTCAGGGCAAGCAGGTCGTGCCGGTCTGTTCGTACGTGCGCCACTACATCGACGAGCACCCCGAGTACGCCGATCTGGTGGCGTCGGTCACCTCCTGAACGTCGGAGACCGCGGTGTCACGTAATGCGGGTGGAACGGTGCGTGAACAGCGGTCGAACTGTCCTGCACTGAGTGTTCCTGCAGTTTGGTGGGCCGTAAGCTGACGTTGTGACCGGTGTATTCGTGGGCGGCGTGACAGTAGCCGTCGCCCTCGTGGCGGCTGTCGTC
Source organism: Gordonia sp. UBA7860 (assembly GCF_002500165.1). Classification (NCBI taxonomy): domain Bacteria; kingdom Bacillati; phylum Actinomycetota; class Actinomycetes; order Mycobacteriales; family Gordoniaceae; genus Gordonia; species Gordonia sp. UBA7860. The sequence goes on from NZ_DLSO01000083.1 coordinate 45,221, forward strand.
GTCGGATTCGCGCTCGGTCGTTTCTGGCGCCGTGACGCGATCGCCCGTAACTCGTCCGCCCACACCCGCGACGATGTGCAGCGCACCCTCGACGATGCCGCCGTGGTACCCGAGATCTCCGACGACCAGCCCAGCTACTCGTTGACTCTCGCCGAACGCCCGCGGGTGGTGCCCGAGAGTGCGGAGTTGCGCGACAGCGATGTGCACGGCACCACCGAGGACGGTCGGATGACCACCGCGGGCCTGCTCGGTCTGATCGTGCGCAACTCCGATACGGCCGTCGCCGTCGTCGACCAATTCCGCGACGTCGTCCTGTACAACCATCGCGCCGTCGAACTGGCTCTCGTGCGCGACAGGCTGCTCGACGACTCGGTCTGGGAGGCGGCGAAAGAGGTCCTCGATACCGAGGCCGAGCGTCGTTTCGATTTCGAACCTCCCGCGTCGGCGTTGGGATTCCTCTCGACGGGGCGCGCACGCGGCAAGACCATCGAATCGGTGAGCTGTGTCGCGCGGCTGGTCCGTGAGGGGGAGGAGCGCTACGCGGTTGTCTACGGCGTCGACGACACCGAACATCTGCGCGTCGAAGCCACCCGTCGCGACTTCGTCGCCAACGTCTCGCACGAACTGAAGACGCCGGTCGGAGCCATCAGCCTGCTCGCGGAGGCGCTGCTGGAGTCGTCCGACGACTCGGATTCGGTGCAGCACTTCGGTAATCGTGTGGTCGCGGAGGCCACGCGCATGGGCAACATGGTCACCGAACTGCTCGCGCTATCGCGACTGCAGGAGGGTGAGACTGCTGATTTCTCGCTCGTCGACGTCGATGCCCTGATCGACGAAGCGATCGAATCAGCGGGTGTGGCTGCCGAAGCGGCGTCGATCTCGCTGCGCGCCGACGCCCCCGCGGACCTGACGGTGCGCGGCGACCGCATGCTCTTGTTGACGGCACTGAACAATCTGATCGTCAATGCCATCTCGTATTCGCCGCCACACACGACCGTCTCGGTGAGCAGGCGGGTGACCCGCCACGACGGAAGGCCGATGGTCGCCATCTCCGTGACCGACCGGGGGATCGGGATCGCACCCGCCGACCAGCAGCGAGTCTTCGAGCGCTTCTTCCGTGTCGACAAGGCGCGGTCACGCAGTACCGGCGGCACCGGTTTGGGATTGGCTATCGTCAAGCACGTCGCCGCCAATCACGGTGGAGTCATCTCGCTGTGGAGCAAGCCCGGTACGGGCTCTACGTTCACCCTGTGTATCCCGCAGGACATGAGCACCGAGAGTGTGTGGGACACCGAGATCGCCGACACCGAGATATTCGAACCTACGGCAGTTGTTGCCGTGGTCCAGGGCGAGGCAGTTCAGCCTGCGCCGATCGCACGACCGAAGGAAACCGACAGGTGACTCACGTTCTGATCGTCGAGGACGAGGAATCGCTGGCCGATCCGCTGGCATTCCTGTTGCGCAAGGAGGGATTCGAGGCCACCGTCGTCAACGACGGCGCGGCGGCACTCGGCACCTTCGACCGCGTCAGCCCCGACATCGTTCTGCTCGATCTGATGCTGCCCGGTATGTCCGGCACGGAGATCTGCAAGTCGTTGCGCACGCGGTCGAGCGTGCCGGTGATCATGGTGACCGCACGCGACAGCGAGATCGACAAGGTCGTCGGACTCGAACTCGGTGCCGACGACTATGTCACCAAGCCGTACTCGGCTCGCGAGCTCATCGCCCGAATCCGTGCCGTGCTGCGTCGCGGTGGTGACGGGCTCGACGACGACCTGGCCATCGGCATCCTGGAGGCCGGTCCGGTCCGGATGGACGTCGAACGCCACATCGTCGCCGTCAGCGGTCAGCAGATCACGTTGCCGCTCAAGGAGTTCGACCTCCTCGAGTACCTGCTGCGCAACTCGGGTCGAGTACTCACCCGCGGTCAGCTCATCGACCGCGTGTGGGGTGCCGACTACGTCGGTGACACGAAGACCCTCGACGTGCACGTCAAGCGTCTGCGGTCGAAGATCGAGCCGGATCCGGCCAACCCGAAGCATCTGGTCACCGTGCGCGGACTCGGTTACAAACTCGAGCCCTGACCCGCAACGTCTCGACGACCGACGCTGCTCAGCCGAGTTCGAACCGGTTGCCACCATGGATCTTGGCTGCGTACATCGCGCGGTCGGCGTCGGCTATGACCGTGGTGATGCGTCCGTCGTCGTCGTTCTCTCCGCCGGCGATTCCGACGCTCGCCGTCACCGCGCCGCCGCTCGCCTCAACGACGGCGCCCACGAGTCGTTCGCCGATGGCAGCACACCGGTCGGCGTCGGGTAACTCGGAGTCGTACTGGGTGGCGAGCACGAACTCGTCGCCACCGAAGCGCGTGATGATGGTGTGACTCTCTGCGGCGAGTCGTACGGCCGCCGCGACGTCCACCAAAATCCGATCTCCGTGTACGTGGCCGTCGATGTCGTTGACGACCTTGAAGTTGTCGAGGTCGACGACCGCGGCGATCCACCGTGAATGGCGATGCGGCGCAGTCGTTGTCGCGCCTCGAGACGACGCCGCGGCGACGGCCCGGTAGAAACCCCTGCGATTGAGTAAGCCGGTCAGTGAATCGGTCAGAGAGTCGACGGCGCTCCTGCGGACGATGCTGAAGCCGATGTGGAGGATGGGCAGCGCCACCACAACGGCCATGACGACCACGGTCGCCTCCGCGGTGGCGATCGGGAGCCACTGCATACCCTGCACGATGCAGCACGTGACGACGGCGGCCACGACGACCACCGCGGTGAAGATGATGTGGCAGAGATTGGCTACGGCGTCGTGGAACAGCGTCATGTAGATGCTCGTCGCCACGAACAGCGACGCCGAGGCGATGCCGAGGAGCAGGTTCTGGTGAGCGAAGATCGTGACGGCGATCACGACATCGGCGATGGCACACAACGTCAGGGATTCTGTGCGTGTCGGCCAGGGGAGCAGGAGCCAGCGCACCGTCCACACAAAACAGAGGACGACGACCGCGATCATCGCAGTCGTGCCGACGCCCGGCCACAGCACGCCGTCGGGTCCGAGTAGGGAAAGCACTGCTATCACGCCGTTGAGCACGCCGCCGCCCGCGACGACGGCCTTGGTGAAGCCGATGAGGTTGAGGTAGTCGAAGAAGTCGAGCACCCAACGGTCGTCGGATTGCCTCAGCCACTGGCGAGCAGCATCCCGCACGCCGCGCCCCCCATCGATCTCCATGGGCACATTGTGCAATTCCTGCGGACCGGGTACCACCACTTGCACCCGGTGAGGGCCTCTGATGTGCGATTACCTGCTATTCGCCGGCCTGTTACTCGCCGGGGCGGGCGTGGCTAGCCCAGTTCCTCGTATTTGATGTCGGTCTCGCGGCGGGTCGTCGCGGCTGCGGTGGCGGGATGTACGGCGACGATGCCAAGGCCGTTGCGACGTCGGCACGCTCGCGCGAGTTCGTCGTAGGCGGGTTTGCCGAGCAGTTCTGTCAGTTCCGGGGCGTAGGACTCGAAGACCTGTGTCGCGCCGACGTGGGCGTCGGGCGAACCCGAGCAGTACCACTTGAGGTCGTGGCCGCCCTCGCCCCAGCCGCGGCGATCGAACTCGGTGATGGTGGTCTTGAGGACCTGCGTGCCGTCGGGACGCTCCACCCAGTCCTGCTCGCGCCGGATCGGAAGTTGCCAGCACACATCGGGTTTCACGCTCCACGGCTCGATGCCCTTGCGTAATGCCATCGCGTGCAGTGCACATCCGGGGCCGCGGTCGAAGCCGGGACGATTGAGAAAGATGCACGCGCCCTTGTGCGTTCGCGTCTTGAGTGCGGGTTCGTCGTCGAGGTCTCCCTCTTCGAGATAGCCGCGCTTGCCGAGAGGGTCTTTGCCAGAACCCTTCTCGTAGAACTGCCAGTCGTCAGGGGTGAGCATGGCGACGCTCTTCGCGAGGTGCTTGCGGTCGTCCTTGTCGGTCAGGTAGGCGCCGTGGCTGCAGCAGCCGTCGTCGGGCCTGCCGTCGATGATCCCCTGACAGGCCGGGGTTCCGAAGACACACGTCCAGTGCGACAACAGCCAGGTCAGGTCGGCGTTGATGAGGTGTTCTGGGTCCGCGGGATCGAAGAACTCATACCATTCCCGCGCGAAGTCGAGTGGTACCTCGGGGGCCGGTGAGATCCGTGCGGACGGGGTGGGGCTTGGCACGCGTTCACGGTAGTCGTATCGGCCGCGTGGTGCCTGATCGCGCCCGTGTGTTTCGCCACCCACGCAACCTGGCGAATCGTCGACGCACTACCGTGTATTCGTGCGTTTAGGAGTGCTCGACGTGGGCAGTAACACTGTCCACCTGCTCGTCGTCGATGCCCATCGCGGCGGCCATCCGACACCGATGAGTTCCACCAAGTCGGTGCTGCGGCTCGCCGAACAGATCGACGAGAAGGGCAGGCTCACCGAGCGCGGTGCCCGATCGTTGATCGACTCGGTCGACGAATTCACCCACATTGCCGCGACGTCGGGGTGCGAACAGACGATGGCGTTCGCTACGTCTGCCGTGCGCGACGCAACCAACTCCGACGAGGTGCTCGACCGCGTCGAAGCCAAGACCGGTGTACGGGTGACCGTGTTGAGCGGTCGCGACGAGGCGCGGCTGACCTCGCTGGCCGTGCGGCGCTGGTACGGCTGGAGTGCCGGTCGCATCCTCGCGCTCGACATCGGAGGCGGATCACTGGAGATCTCCAACGGCGTCGACGAAGAACCCGACGTCGCGTTGAGCCTGCCGCTGGGCGCGGGCAGGTTGACCCGCGAGTGGCTGCCCGACGACCCGCCGGACCGTCGACGTATCGGCGTGCTGCGTGACTGGCTCGACGCCGAACTCAGAGACCCCGCGCGCGAACTGCGTGCGGCGGGCAAACCCGACATCGCGGTGGCGACGTCGAAGACGTTCCGATCGCTCGCGCGGCTGACCGGCGCGGCGCCGTCGGGAGCCGGATTGCGGGTCAAGCGTCAGCTCACCGCGAGTGGGCTGCGCCAGTTGATCGCCTTCATCTCGCGGATGACCCGCGACGACCGCGCAGAACTCGAGGGCGTCAGCGCCGATCGTGCTGGTCAACTCGTTGCGGGCGCGCTCGTCGCGGAGGCGGCGATGCGGGCGCTGTCGGTCGATACACTGGAGATCTGTCCGTGGGCGTTGCGCGAGGGCGTCATCCTGCGTCGTCTCGACACCGAGCTGGCGGACAACCAAGAACAGATCGGGACGACCCCCACTGAAGCGACCCGCGCAGGGACGGCGCAGTCGGCGGGTTCGGCACCGGCAACCCAGGGTCTGCGCTAGGCGGCCTGAGGAGGAGAGCGAATTTCGATGGCCAAGCAACCGGGGTCACCCACGGGCGGATCGGACGACTCGGCGTCGGAGTCGAGGCCCATCTCCGTGTCGGAACTGCTCGCACGTCGCGACGCCGCCATCGCCGACGAGGAGCGCGCGAAGCGGCTCACCGAAAACCGGGGCAGGCGCCGCGCCGGGCGCGACGGAGCCGTGTCGGTGTCGGAGCTCACGGGCGAGATCCCGCGGATCACCGACGCCCCGAAGAGCGAAACCCCCAAGGCTCAGGCCCCCAAGATTCAGGCCCCCACGACTCAGGACGCGACGTCCAGCGCACCGAAGTCCGACACCCCTAGTGTCTGGAACTCGCCCGATTCCGCGTCGCATTTCCCGCGCTCGAGCAGCCCGGTCCCGCGGCGCGCAACCGACCGCCGACCGCTGCAGGACTCCGCCGACCCGGCCGGCGCCTCGACCGGCTTCGACGGCGGCGTCTACGACGCGACCGGCTTCGACGGCGGCGTCTACGACGCACCTCCGCAGACCCGCGACTTCAGCTCAGCTGCCATCGCCGAGCGGGCATCACGCAGCACGCCCGACGGGCGACTGGCGAACGATGACGAGCACGCCAACGCCGTCACGGGCATCATTCCGATCGTGGGCGACGCCGACAACGACACCGACGACGGCGTCCGTCTCGTCGAAGCCGACGACGTCGACGTCGTCGAACTCGATTCGCCGCCGCCCACCCGCACCGGCCGATTCGCGGACGTCATCGACGACGACTTCGACGCATACCGGTCCTTCGCCGAGTACGACGATGACGACGAGAAGCGCGTGACGTCGAAGAAGCGTTCCGACCGACGATCCGGCGACAAGCCCAAGCGCAAGCGCGGGTGGTTCGGCCGCAAGGCCTCCCGCGAGTCCGATTCGGTCGCAGCTGATTCGGTCGAGTCTGATTCGCCCGCCGACGACGATCACCTCAGCGGCACGCCCGCTGCGGCCGCGGTGGTCGAGGAGACCACGGTGATCGGGATCGTCGAGGATGCACGCGATGCGGCCCCGGCCGCCCGCGGATTCGACGACGCAGACGCGCTCGACGACGAACGTTCGTACGGGTACTCGTCGTTCGACAGCATCCGCGAGGATGCCGACGACGACCACCGCGATGCGGCCGACCACGACACAGTCGAACACGATGCGGCCGAACATGATTCGGCCACCCGCGATGCGACGTCTGCGTTCGACGTCGCGGAAACCCGTACCGCCGAGGCGGTCGAGTCGGACTCTCCCGAGACCGTGGGCAGCGACTTCACCGGAGTCGACGAAGACACGGCCGCACCAGTAGCGGACAAGACAGCAGCGGACGAGGAGACAGCCGACAGCGCGGCGGCAACGCTCCGCACCCCGGCGTCCAAGGTTTCCCGATCCGCCAAGGACTCCACCTCCGCGGCCGCGAAGTCCGACGAGAAGCCCGGTGGCTCCGATGACGACCGCTCGCCCGCGAAGGCGTGGCTGTTGGTCATCGGTGAGGCGATCCTCGGGTTGGCGGTCGGTGTCGGATTGTTCTGGGGATTCACCGAACTCTGGCGCTGGAACGTCTACTTCGCGCTGGTGCTCGCGGTGCTGGTGATCTTCGGCATCGTCTCGTTCACGCACGCCGTGCGGCACTCCCGCGATCTGTTCACCACGCTGTTGGCGCTGGGCGTCGGGCTCATCGTGACCATCGGTCCGTTGGTGTTGCTCGCGACGTGAGGATCTGATGATCACTCCTGTAGCCGACATCCCGATCGGGCTGTCGACGGCGTCGGTCTATCCGCAGAACACCGAGGCGGCCTTCGCGTACGCGGCCGAGCTGGGTTTCGACGGCGTCGAACTCATGGTGTGGGGCGAAGCCGTCAGTCAGGACATCTCGCATGTCGAGTACCTGTCCGAGCGATATCAGGTTCCGGTGCTGTCGATCCACGCACCGTGCCTGCTCATCTCGCAGCGCGTGTGGGGTCGCGATCCGCAGGCCAAGCTGGCGCGTGCGGTGTCGGCGGCGGAGGATCTCGGAGCGCCGACCGTCGTCGTGCATCCGCCCTTCCGCTGGCAGCGGGCGTACACCGCCGCATTCGACGACCTCGTGACAGAACTCGAGGAGAACAGCGGTGTCGACGTCGCAGTGGAGAACATGTTCCCGATGCGCGCCGACCGACTCTTCGGCGCGGGTAAGCGCTCGGCGCAACGGTTGAATGCACGCGGGGGAGGGCCGGGACGCGCGGCGTCGGCGTTCGGAAAGTCCACCGACCCGACCGACGACGGGTACGCGCACTACACGCTCGACCTCTCGCACACCGCGACCGCAGGGGTCGACGCGGTCGATCTGTTCGAGCGCATGGGGCCGGCGCTGAGCCACCTCCATCTCGCCGATGGCAGCGGTGCGGCCACCGACGAGCACCTGATTCCGGGAGACGGGTCGCAGCCCTGCGTCGAGGTGTGTCGACGCCTCGCCGCGAGCGATTTCGGCGGGGCGGTCGTGCTCGAGGTCAGCACGGGATCCGCTCGCACCAAACCCGAACGCGCAGCCCTCCTCGGACGCGCCCTCGATTTCGCGCGAACCAACCTTCGACGCGATCCCGTCCGCACAGCACCGATCCAGGAGACCGAAACCGAATGAGCGACAAGATCGCCGGGCTGTTGACCCTGCATCCCACCGAGGGCCCCGGCGATGTGAACTATCACGCGAGTATCGATCCGACGTTCACGATCGGCCCCAAGGTGCACGGCGGAACGATGCAGATGCTGGTCGCCCGCGCGGCGCTGCACGCGTACGACGAGCTCGTCGGGTCAGACGAGTCGATGCCGTCTGCAGCCGACCTCGTGCCCGTCGCCATCGCCAGCGACTACCTCGCAGCACCCGATCCCTCCGACGTCGATATCGCGGTGACTCTGCGCAAACGCGGCCGCACCGTCACGCTGCTGACCGTCGACCTCGCGCAGAACGGACGACTGATGGTGTCGTCGTCGGTCACCCTCGCGCGACCCGACAGCGGCACGCCACATCACTCGGCGCCGTCCGCGCTCGACGACCTGCCGGTCGATCCGCAGCCCGGCGGCATCTCCATCGACGGCTCGCCGGTCGGTGAGGTCATGCACCTCGGCGGTGCACTCGACCTCGTGCTCGATCCGACGAGTTTTCCCGTCGCGCGTGGCGAGACCGGTGAACCGGTCGTCCGCGGGTGGACACGTCCCAAGAACACCGAGCCCGACGTCGATTTCGCGGTGCTCGTCTGCGACATCTCGCCCCCGGTGGTGATGAACCTCGCGCTATTCGGCTGGGCGCCGACCGTCCAGCTCACCACCTACATCCGACGACATCCCGCGCCGGGCTGGCTGCGCTTCGCGGCGTCGAGTACCGAGGTCGGACCCGGAATGTTCGAGGAGGACCACCTCGTGGTGGACTCGACGGGCACCGTGGTCGCACAGTCGCGTCAGCTCGCGCTGATACCGCAGCGGCAGAGCTGACCCAGGCGCTGCTGACTTCAGAACCCCGCTGACCGCAGATGTCACGGATGAGAACGAAAGGCATCACGACGTGAGTGAACGGATCGCCGTCATCGGCGGTGGCAAGATCGGTGAGGCACTACTCGCCGGACTCATCGCAGCGGGTCACCAGCCCAAGAACCTGGTCGTGGCCGAGCCCAACGAGGGACGCGCCCGCGAACTCTCCGAGGAGTACGGCGTACTGGTCACCGACGTGCCGACCGCCGTCGAGGGTGCCCAGTACGTCTTCATCGCGGTGAAACCCGACATCGTCGACGCCGTGCTGCGCCAACTCGCGCGGGTCGACGACGACGGCGAATCCGAGCGCGTCACCATCAGCCTCGCAGCTGGTGTGCCGATCGCTCGCTACGAGAACGCGCTGCCCGCGGGCGTACCGGTCGTGCGGGTCATGCCGAACACACCGATGCTCGTCTCCGAAGCGATGTCGGCGGTCTCGCCGGGGCGCCACGTCGACCCCGAGCAGCTCACCGCGGTCGTCGAACTGCTCGAGAGCGTCGGCAAGGTCATCGTCGTTCCGGAGAAGCAGATGGATGCGGTCACCGCGATCTCCGGCTCGGGACCCGCCTATGTGTTCCTCCTCGCCGAATCGATGATCGACGCAGGCGTCGCACTCGGCCTCACGCGCGCGCAGGCCAGTGAGCTCGCAGTGCAGACCATCCGCGGGTCGGGGATCTTGATGAGCGACTCCGGGGTCTCTCCGGTAGACCTGCGCGCAGCCGTGACATCGCCTGGCGGAACCACGGCGGCAGCTATCCGTGTGCTCGAGGAGAACGGCGCGCGAGCAGCGATGTATCGGGCGACGGAGGCGTGTGCGCAGGCCAGTGCACGGGCAGGACGTCGACCCGACGTTGAGGGTTTGGGAGGCTGATCGACCGACCACGCCCGGCGTCGACTCCCAATATTTGGGGCCTCTACCGGCCAAAACCCCAGTATGTTGTGGTCGGGGATCAGAAATCGGGCTAATCCAGGCCACTTACGTCGCTTTTTTCACATCTGCCACGCTAAGCTGCTTTAAGCACGTGCGTGTCTGGTGTCCGCCGGAGGGGAAGCCGGCGGCCGCGACGCGTGCTCCGGAGGTATGAGTAACTCATGGCAGCAGAGACTCCTGGTGACAGGTCAGGTGCGGTCAGCAACGCGGCTTCAGGGTCGCAGTTCTTGACCGTGGCCGAGGTCGCATCCCTGATGCGCGTCTCGAAGATGACCGTTTATCGCCTCGTCCACAGTGGGGAACTTCCCGCGGTGCGCGTGGGTCGTTCCTTCCGCGTGCACGCCAAGGCCGTGCACGACTACCTGGAGACGTCCTACTTCGACGCGGGTTAGTCCGACCGCGAACCACGAGGCCAACTCCTGCCGAACGGCTGCAGCTCGTCGTCGGCAGGAGTTGTGGTGTTTGCCAGAGGTCACCTGATTTTTCTCTTTGCGACCTCGCCCGGTAGTGTTGATGATCGCGTAGCTGATCTCGCCGCAAGGTTCCGGCGGGCAGGCCTCACCACCCAAGTGTGAGTGTCGACGACAGCGTGCCGTGAAACCGCGTGAGACCGTGTGAGTAAGGAAGTGCCCCGATGGGTTCAGTGATCAAGAAGCGCCGCAAGCGCATGTCGAAGAAGAAGCACCGCAAGCTTCTGCGTCGTACCCGCGTGCAGCGTCGCAAACTCGGTAAGTGAGCCTTCGCGCCGATTAGACCCGGCGCGGATTCGCTCCACCGACTCGTTCGCGGTCGCCTCGACCGCGCGCCGAAGAACCCGCCTGAGTGCGGGTTCTTTTTCGTCGGGCTAGCCTTGCCTTCATGCCCGATGGTTCTCAGTCCGACGTCCAACAGGTTCCGCGCACGGTGCTGGTCACCGGGGCGTCGACCTTCCTCGGTGGATATCTCGTCGCCGCGCTTGCGGCCAACCCCGACGTCGAGCGGGTCCTCGCTGTCGACTCCAGGGTGCCGCGCAAGGACCTGATGCGACGAATGGGGCGTGCGGAGTTCCTGCGCCTCGACATCCGCAGGCCTGCGATCGCCAAGGCGATCTCGCACTACCAGGTCGACACCGTCGTACACGCCGCGACGTCGATCATGGAGACCGCTCCGCACTCGGCGGCCATCAAGGAGTTCAATCTCCTAGGTGCCATGCAGGTCTGCGGTGCGTGTCAGCGAAGCCCGTCGGTCAAGCGGCTCATCCTGCGTTCGACCGCGATGGTTTACGGTGCGAGTCCCCGCGACCCCGCCTATTTCACCGAGGAGACGCCCGCGAAGCGTGAGCCGCGGCGCGGCTACGGACGCGACATGCTCGACGTCGAGGGGTACGTGCGCGGGCTTGCGCGACGACGCCAGGACATCGACGTGACGACCATGCGACTGCAGGCGATGCTCGGTCCTCGGATCAACACGCGGATGAGTTCTTACCTTTCACTCCCGGTGGTTCCGACTGTCATCGGTTATCAACCACGTCTGCAATTTCTGCATGAAGAGGACGCGCTCGCAGCAATGGAACACGTGACGCTGCGTGGGCGGCCGGGAACTTTCAACATCGCCGGCGACGGGGTGGTGACGTTGACGCAGGCCATTCGACGCGTCGGACACGTCGAACTACCCGTGGTGAGTGGTCTGCTCGCTCCGATCACCGGGGTCATGCAGAACCTTCGCTCAGCTCGTCTGCGGTCGTCGCAGACCGAATTCCTCACGTACGGAAGGGTTCTCGACACAACGCGGATGCGCACCGAACTCGGATTCGCGCCGCGCTTCTCGACGTCGGAGACGCTCGACGACTTCGTCGAGCGCAGCGGAGTGAGTCCGGTGATCGCGCCGGATACCTGGCGAAAAGCGGAGCGACAAGTCGTATCGGCGGCTCATCGTCTCGCCTGAAAAATGGGCGCCTAAATCGCACAGAGTGTCCGCTTTTGGCGTCAATTTGAATCCGCAGTTTGACGCAATCAATGACGATGCAAATACGTCGACGCAACGTGCACTATCAGGGACGAACCCGTAAACTCGGGCGTCAGACCCGGTGCGTCGACGCAGCGACATCGGGCACCCCCTCCAGTTCTTCTGCGTCATACCCGTTGGGGGTGGAACGCCTTGTCGAATCACGTGACGTCTTCTGGTGATGCACGCACGGCAAAGGTGATCCAGTTGTACGCGAGCTCCGGCGCGGGCAACCCCAGGGCAGGCATCGAAGCGTCGCGTCGCGATCAGCCCGGCGTCACGCGCGACGGCGGCCGCGGTCGCCACCCGAGCCAGCAGGCAACGGCACCGTCGAGCATCGGTCACCCCAACACCGACGGCTTCGGTCGCCCGCCCGCTGCGGTCACCCCCATCAACGACGACGTCGCCTTTGAGACAGACGCCCTCGGCGTCGAGCAGCGTGGGCCTGCGCGCAGCCCATTGTTCAGTCTCGGTGGTATCCGTGGTGCCGTTGCTGATTCACTTACTGCCACAGCAGGTTTCATTCGTGAGCGGATGACCGGCGACTACGAGATCGACGACTTCGGCTTCGATCCGCACTTCACCGAGTCGGTCTGGTTCCCAGCGATCCGTCAGTTGTACGAGAAGTGGTTCCGCGTCGAGGTGACCGGCGTGGAGAACCTGCCGCTTACGGGTGGCGCACTGCTCGTCGCCAACCACGCGGGCGCGTTGCCCATCGATGCGCTGATGACCAGTCTGGCCGTGCATGACAATCACCCGACCGGTCGGTATCTGCGAATCCTCGCCGCCGACATGGCTTTTGACACACCCGCGGTCAGCGAGGTGGCTCGCCGTATCGGCGCGACGCTCGCATGCACCAACGATGCCGACCGCCTGTTGCGGGCGGGCGAACTCACCGCGGTGTGGCCGGAGGGCTACAAGGGCATCGGCAAGCTCTACAAGGATCGGTACAAGCTTGCGCGCTTCGGCCGCGGCGGCTTCGTCACGACGGCCCTGCGCAACGCCAGCCCGATCATCCCGGTGTCGATCGTCGGGTCGGAGGAGATCTACCCGATGCTCGCCGACCTCAAACCGATCGCCCGCATCCTCGGACTGCCGTACCTGCCCATCACGCCGACGTTCCCGCTGCTCGGGCCGCTCGGCCTGGTGCCGCTGCCGTCGAAGTGGCACATCCACTTCGGGCGTCCCATCGAGACGGGTGGCTACGACGAGTCGTCGGCCGACGACCCCATGGTCGTCTTCGACCTCACCGACCATGTGCGCGAAGAGATCCAGCAGACACTCTTTCGCATGCTCAGCCGTCGGGGGAGCGTGTACTTCGGCTGACCGTGTCCGGTCTTGCTGGCTGGGCTCGGTCTTGCCGGCCGGGCGAGCCGCGTCACAGCGTCGGCGTATCGTGCGGTAGAACGTTACAACGAATGTTGGAACATCGCACGAGAGGAAGCCGATGCGGGCAGTGGTGTGTCACGAGGGCAAGCTGAGCGTCGACGAGATCGAGACGCCGCAGCCAGGCCCAGGTCAGGTGTTGTTGAAAGTACGGCGCACCGGGATCTGCGGCTCTGATCTGCACGCCCGCACGCACAGCGACGACACCGCCGACGTCACCGCCGAGGTCGGCTACGACCGCTTCATGCGCTCGACCGATCACGTCGTGATGGGACACGAATTCATCGGCGAGATCGCCGAGTACGGCCCCAAGTGCCGCAAGAAGTGGGCGACGGGAACGCTGGTCGCGGCACTGCCGATCATCAAGCACGGCGAGACCGAGCATCTCGTCGGACTCAGCGCCGACGCACCCGGCTCGTACGCCGAGTACGTCGTCGTCTCCGAGGACATGACGATGCCCGTGCCCGACGGCGTGCCAGTCGATCACGCCGCCCTGACCGAGCCGTTGTCGGTTGCCGTGCACACGGTCAACCGCGGTGGCGTGAGCAAGCGCGACGTCGCCGTCGTCGTGGGCTGCGGACCGATCGGGCTGTCGGTGATCCTGGTTCTCAAGGCCAAGGGCGTCAAGACCGTCATCGCCTCCGACCTGTCGGCGGGGGGTCGAGACCTTGCCCGACGCTGCGGCGCCGACATCGTCGTCGACCCGACTGTCGACTCCCCGTGGGACATCGCCGCCAAGAAGGGCAAATACCTCACGCGCACAGGCCAATTGCTCGGCACCGCGTTCGACGCCATGCACATCCTGCGCCGTATCCCCGGCCTGCCGTGGTGGAAGGCAATCGAACTAGGCGACAAGGTCGGCGCCACCCCGAAGGGGCCGGTCGTGTTCGAGTGCGTCGGCGTGCCCGGAATGATCGAGAACATCGTGTCGGGCGTGCCGCTGCGGACGCGCATCGTCGTGGTCGGCGTGTGCATGGAGTCCGACCGATTCCGACCCGCGATGGCGATCAACAAAGAGGTCGACCTGCGCTTCGTGATCTACTACGACCCCGCCGAGTTCCGCACCGCGCTGCACCTCATCGCCGACGGCAAGGTCGACGTGACCCCGCTGGTCACCGGCATCGTCGGATTCGACGCCGTCGCAGACGTTTTCGAGATCCTCGGCGGCGCGGAGCACCACGCCAAGGTGCTGATCGACCCATCGAGCCCGGTCGCGGCGCTCTGAGGTCTGCGGGGGCGGGTGGCCGCGCACCGACGACCCCACGCGCTCCGACCCGGCGTCAGCCCTTGTTGCGCAGCAGCTTCACGGCGCCCGCGCCGGCGGCGCCCGCGGCCCCGACGACCAGGGCGGTCGACGCCCCGTACTTCGCGGCCTTGCGCGCGGTGCGGAAGTCGTACATCTCCCAGCCGCGCACCTTCGCGACGTCGCGCAGGTCGGCGTCGGGGTTGATCGCGACGGCGCGCCCGACCAGAGACAGCATCGGGACGTCGTTGTGTGAGTCCGAGTACGCCGTGCACCGCTTGAGGTTCAGCCCCTCGCGAATTGCCAACGCGCGCACGGCATGTGCCTTGCCGGGGCCGTGCAGGATGTCGCCGACGAGTCGCCCGGTGAACTTGCCGTCGACACTCTCGGCGACGGTGCCGAGTGCACCGGTCAGGCCCAGGTGGTCGGCGATGGTCTGTGCCAGTTCGACCGGAGTCGCGGTGACGAGCCACACCTGCTGGCCGGCGTCGAGATGGCGCTGAGCCAAAGCCCTTGTGCCAGGCCAGATCTTGTCGGCGATGTACTCGTCGTAGATCTCCTCGCCGAGTGCTGCGAGTTCGGCTGTCTCGCGACCAGCGATGAACGACAACGCCTTTTCCCGACCCTCCGCGACGTCCTGGGCGTTCTCCTTGCCCGTGATGCGGAACTTGGCCTGCGTCCACGCGAAGTCGAAGATGTCGGAGTACGAGAAGTACTTTCGCGCGGCGAGTCCGCGCGCGAAGTGCACGATTGACGCACCCTGCACCAGGGTGTTGTCGACGTCGAAGAACGCCGCGGCGGTGAGGTCGACGGCGACGTCGGGTTCGGTTTCGCTCGGCGGGCGGGCGCGCAGCGAGTCGACGGCAGCCTGCGCCGACGCCTCGCCGGCGAGGGCCTGTCGCAGTTCCTGCGCGGTCTGCCGGAAGCGTCCGGTGGCCGCGGTGGCTCGTTCGGAGATCCAGGTCGTGACTCGCCCGGATTCGTCGTCGTCCTCGAAGTCGTCGTCTAGCGCAGAGATCTCGTCGTCATCGTCGCCGCCGGAGCCGTCGACATCGTCGGCGTGTGATTCCCAGTCTTCGCCGGTGGGTGCCGGTCGTGCCGCAGGCTCGTCAGCGGTGCCCGACGGAGCGTCGTCTGGTGTGGTGCTCTCCGGCGGAGTGCCGCCGACGTCGGACACCTCGGACCCGGATTCGGGAACCTCGTTGTTCGGCTCCTCGCCCTCAGAGGTCACGCCCACCCTCCACCTCTCACGAATGCACAACCACTCACGAATGCCGCCCTCGCTCAGGCCTACTCACCAACAGAGTAGTCATGGTGTCAGACTGTTCTGGCACCAACGTCGAAGGAGTTCGTTCGATGTCCATCACGCTGCTCACTCGCGACGGCTGCTCGGCCTGTGAGGCCGCCCGCGCCGACCTCGATCGGATCTGCGGCGAGCTGTCGGTCGAGTTCGACATCGTCGACGTCGACGCCGCCGCGAACTCCGGCGACACCGAGCTTCGTGCCGAGTACGGCGACCGTCTGCCCGTCGTCCTGCTCGACGGCGAAGAGCACAGCTACTGGGAGGTCGACGAGCCGCGGCTGCGCGCCGACCTCGACGCCGCCAACCGCTGAAGGCTCCGCGAAACCCTGAGCGCCCGCCGCGGGTCGCGTGCCGTGCGTCGAAGGCCGCGTATTACGCTGATGACTCGGTCGGGACAGTCGAAAGTGAGTTTGCGCAATGGCTATCGGGTCGGCGTCTGATCGCATCCCCGAGCCGTCGGTGACCCGCCTGGCCACCTACCTCCACGTTCTGCGCTCGTTTGGGCAGCGGGGCATTCTGGTCGCCTCCAGCGGCCAATTGGCGACCGCAGCGGGAGTCAATCCCGCCATGCTTCGCAAAGACCTGTCCCACGTCGGCGCCAACGGCGTCCGCGGCGTCGGATACGACGTCGGCCGCCTCACCGCTCGCATCGCGCTCGCTCTGCACACCGACACCGTCCACACCGTCGTGCTCGTCGGCGCAGGCACCCTCGGCCGCCTGCTCGTCGCGCACACAGCCACCGACCGCGCCTTCCGGGTCGTCGCGATGTTCGACGACGATCCGGACATCGTCGGGACCGTCGTCGACGGCGTGGTGGTCTCCCCGTGCGCGCGCCTGGCATCACTTGCAAGCGATCCGACGATCGGTGCGGTCGACATCGGCGTGATCGCCACCGGTCCTGACAAGGCACAACGCGCGGCCGACGCGTTGATCGCGGCGGGAATCCGGCAACTGCTGAACGTGACCGCCGCAACGTTGTCCACGGACTCCGATGTCGTCGTCAGACAGGTTGATCTAGCCTTGGAGTTGCAGGTGCTGACGTTCCACGCGTCACGCACCCTGTCGTCTGTCGGGGAAGACGGGCAGCAGGGCCATGTCAACCTGCCTGAGGACGTGCCGCTCGAGACCACGAGGCCCGTCGCCGAGCTGGCCGTTGAGCAACTGCCAGGGGTTGGCGTCGCGGAACGAGGCGTCCCCAGAACAGACATACGGAGTGTGGGTCAGGGATGATCAGTGCGAGATCTGCGATGGAGACGGTGACGCGGTGAGTGTTCTGCTGTTCGGAATCAGCCATCGGAGCGCACCCGTCGACGTTCTGGAGCGACTCGCGGTCTCCGACCACGACCGGTCCAAGCTCGTCGACGACCTGCTGTCGTCGCGTGCGATCTCCGAGGCCATGCTCGTCTCGACCTGCAATCGCGTGGAGATCTACGCCGTCGTCGACGCATTCCACCCCGCACTCGAAGCCGTTGGTGACGTGCTCGGCGATCATTCCGGGCTTTCCATCAACGACCTCACCCGACACGCCTACGTCCGCTACTCCGAGGCTGCCGTCGAGCATCTGTTCACCGTTGCCGCAGGCCTCGACTCGATCGTCGTCGGCGAGCAGCAGATCCTCGGTCAGATCCGTAACGCCTACCTCGACGCCGACGCCAACAAGACCACCGGCCGCACCCTGCACGAGCTCGCTCAGCACGCGTTGCGCGTCGGCAAGCGGGTGCACTCCGAGACCGGAATCGACCGCGCGGGGGCGTCGGTCGTGTCGGTCGCGCTGCATCGCGCCCAGTATCTGCTGAAGACGGCGGCGCCCGAGATCGATCCCGAGCAGTCGCTGCGCAGGGCCGTTGTCATCGGCGCAGGCGCCATGGGGGGTCTTGCGACCGCCCAGCTGGCCCGTGAGGGCGTTCGCGAGCTCGTCGTGGTCAACCGGACCGTCGCCAACGCAGAGCACCTCGCAGGCAATATCGCGGCCAATCATCCCGGTGTCGCCGTGCGCGGCGTCGGATTCGACGACCTGCCTGCCGTGATGGCGTCCGCAGACGTCGTCGTCGCATGTACCGGCTCGATCGGGACCGTCGTCGGCGTCGGCGAGGTGCATTCGGCACTCGCCGCCCGTACCGCTGTGCAGCCGCTGATCATCTGCGACCTCGGGCTGCCCCGCAACGTCGATCCCGCCGCCGCGCGCCTCCCCGGCGTCCACGTCATCGACATCGAGAGCCTGCGCGGCGATTCCGAGGCGCAGGCCGCTCACGACGACACGGCCGCGGCTCGCTCGATCGTCGGCGGAGAGCTCGCCGACTACCTGACCCTCCAGCGTCAGGCAGAGGTCACGCCGACCGTCGCAGCTCTGCGTCAACGCGCAGCCGACGTCGTCGAGGCAGAGATTCTCCGGCTCGAGACCCGCCTGCCCGACCTCGAGGGTGCTCAGCGCGATGAGGTCGCCAAGACGGTTCGACGCGTCGTCGACAAACTGCTGCATGCCCCCACGGTCCGGGTCAAACAACTCGCTTCGACGCCCAACGGCGACCACTACGCCGAGGCGTTACGCGAACTCTTCGAGCTCAAGCCCGGCGCAGCCGAGGCCGTCTCAGCACCGGAGAGCGGTCTGGGTGACAAGCATGGCGTCGGCGAGAAGTCGGCCGATCAGGGAGAGCGTTGAACCCTATTCGCATCGGTACGCGCGGCTCGCTGCTCGCCCGTACCCAATCGCAGACCATCGCCGACGCTCTGACCGCCAACGGGCACCCCGCGGAGCTGGTCATCATCAAGACGGCGGGCGACGCGTCGGCGGCTCCGGTCGCCGAGATCGGCGTCGGAGTGTTCACGACGGCCATTCGCAACGCGTTGCATGCGGGCGAGATCGACGTCGCCGTCCACTCCTACAAAGATCTGCCGACAGCGCCCGATCCAGGCCTGCGGATAGCGGCCGTCCCACCCAGGGAAGATCCACGAGATGCGCTGGTCAGCAGGGGTAACCTGGTGCTCGGAGCGCTGCCTCCGGGTGCGACGATCGGCACGTCCTCCCCGCGAAGGGCCGCACAGCTTAAAGCATTGGGTCTCGGTTTGGAAATCCGCCCCCTAAGAGGCAACCTAGATTCTCGGTTGGGCAAAGTCGCCGGCGGCGAACTCGACGCAGTCGTTGTCGCCCGTGCCGGACTCGTCCGCATCGGCAGGGCCGAAGAGGTCACCGAAGCGTTCGATCCCGTGGTGCTGTTACCAGCACCGGCGCAGGGTGCACTGGCAGTCGAGTGCCGCTCCGACGATGCCGAACTGGTGAGAATTCTCGCCGAGTTGGACGACGAGGCCACCCGCGTGGCGGTCGACGCCGAGCGTGCGGTATTGGCGGCTCTCGAAGCCGGATGTACCGCGCCGGTCGGTGCGATAGCTGAAGTGGTCGAGTCGATCGATGAGGACGGGCGCATCTTCGCCGAACTGTCGCTACGCGCGGCGGTGGCGGCCGAGGACGGATCCGACGTGATCCGCGCTTCGGTGGTGGGTCCGGTCGACAACGCCGAACAACTCGGACGAGGCCTCGCCGCCGAACTGCTGGATCTGGGAGCGGGCGAACTCGTCAACTCCTGAGCAGCAGAGAAGAACTGCAGCCCTCTCAACGAGGGCAGGAGAGTGCGAACGCATGAGCCGTACGAAGAAGGCCAATCCGGGTCGAATCCTCTTCGTGGGATCGGGTCCCGGCGATCCCGACCTGCTGACCGTGCGTGCGCGGACAGTGATCGCGAACGCGACCACCGCCTTCATCGATCCCGACGTTCCAGCAGCCGTCGTGGCGATGATCGGCTCCGCCCATCGGCAGGAGCCCGCAGAATCCGCGCGTAAGAGCACCAAGAACGACACGAAGAAGGCCGACCAGGCCACCGACGAGACCGAGTCAGACGACACGTCGACTCCCGCCGAAGACGTCGTCGAGGAGCAGGACCAGATCGTCCATCCCGCACTCGGCGATCCCGCAGAGGTCGCGCGCACGCTGGTAGCCGCCGCCAAGGAGGGCGATGACGTCGTCCGCGTCGTCTCCGGTGATCCGCTGACCACCGATTCGGTGCTGTCCGAGGTCAACGCCGTCTCGCGTACCTCGGTCGCCTTCGAGGTGCTGCCAGGACTGCCTGCGGCATCCGTGGTGCCGAGCTACGCGGGCATGCCGCTGGGTTCGAGCCACACCGAGGCCGACGTCCGCGCCGAAGGCGTCGACTGGGCTGCGCTCGCCGCGGCACCGGGACCGCTGGTGCTGCACGCGACGTCGGGTCATCTGGCCGAGACCGCCAGCGCACTGACCGAGCACGGACTCGCCCCGCAGACACCCGTTGCGATCACGATCAACGGCACCACCTGCGCACAGCGCACCATCGAGGCGACGCTGGCCACGCTCAACGAGCAGGGCAATGCGCTGAGCGGACCGCTGATCCTCACCATCGGCAAGGTGGTCAGCCAGCGCGGCAAGCTCTCCTGGTGGGAGTCGCGTGCACTGTACGGCTGGACCGTGCTGGTGCCCCGCACCAAGGACCAGGCGGGCGACATGAGTGAACGCCTCGTCAGCCACGGCGCGGTGCCCAAGGAAGTCCCGACCATCGCGGTCGAGCCGCCCCGCAGCCCCGCGCAGATGGAGCGCGCCGTCAAGGGGCTCGTCGACGGTCGCTACCAGTGGGTCGTGTTCACCTCGACCAACGCGGTGCGTGCAGTGTGGGAGAAGTTCGCCGAGTTCGGACTCGACGCCCGCGCATTCTCCGGCGTGAAGATCGCCTGCGTGGGCGAAGCGACTGCCGAGAAGGTGCGCACGTTCGGCATCAACCCCGAGTTGGTTCCGTCTGGCGAGCAGTCGAGCCTCGGACTCCTCGAAGACTTCCCGCCGTATGACGACGTCTTCGACCCGGTCGACCGAATCCTGTTGCCGCGCGCCGATATTGCCACCGAGACCCTCTCGGAGGGCCTGCGTGATCGCGGTTGGGAGATCGACGACGTCACCGCGTACCGCACCGTGCGGGCCGCTCCGCCGCCCGCCGAGACGCGCGAGATGATCAAGACCGGCGGATTCGACGCCGTCTGCTTCACCTCGAGCTCGACGGTCCGCAACCTCGTCGGCATCGCCGGAAAGCCGCACGCGCGCACCATCGTTGCGTGCATCGGCCCCAAGACTGCCGAGACTGCAACCGAATTCGGTCTGCGCGTCGACGTTCAGCCGGAGTCGGCATCGGTGACCGAACTGGTCGACGCCCTCGCCGAGCATGCCGCTCGCCTGCGGGCCGAGGGCGCACTGCCCCCTCCGCGCAAGAAGTCGCGGCGGTCGCGGTCGTAGAGGTGGGGCGTATGACACCGGTTATTCGACCCCGCAGATTGCGCACCACGCCGGCGATGCGTCGGCTGGTGGCGCAAAACGCGCTGCGCCCAGCCGATCTCGTGCTGCCGATGTTCGTCGCCGACGGCATCGACGATCCGCGTCCGATCGGATCGATGCCCGGCGTCGTGCAGCACACTCTCGACTCGCTGCGCAAAGCGGCCGACGAAGCCGTGCGTGCAGGCGTCGGCGGGTTGATGCTCTTCGGTGTTCCCGAGGCCGAGGACAAGGACGCCGTAGGGTCCGGCGCCGATGATCCCGACGGCATCCTGAATCGCGGATTGCGTGTTCTCGCAGACGATCTCGGCGAGTCGACCGTACTCATGGCCGACACCTGTCTCGACGAGTTCACCGACCACGGGCACTGCGGGGTGCTCTCCGACGACGGCCGTGTCGACAACGACGCGACACTCGAACGCTACGTTTCGATGTCACTCGCGCAGGCCCGCGCCGGTGCGCACCTTCTGGGTCCGTCGGGAATGATGGACGGTCAGGTCGCCGAGATTCGTGCCGCGCTTGACGCCGAAGGCCTCACCGACACAGGGATTCTCGCGTACTCGGCCAAGTACGCGTCCGCGTTCTACGGCCCGTTCCGCGAGGCTGTCGGGTCGTCGCTGCAGGGCGATCGTCGCACCTACCAACAGGATTCGGCCAACCGCACCGAGGCTCTTCGTGAGGTGCGCCTCGACCTCGATGAGGGCGCCGACATCGTGATGGTCAAGCCCGCCATGAGCTACCTCGACATCGTCCGCGACGTCGCCGAGATCTCCGACGTTCCCGTCGCGGCCTACCAGATCTCGGGCGAGTACTCGATGATCACCGCCGCCGCCGAGCGCGGCTGGATCGACCGCGACGCCGCCATCCTCGAGTCTCTGACCTCGATCAAACGCGCCGGCGCCTCGATCATCCTGACGTACTGGGCGACCGAGGTGGCCGCA
>NZ_DLSO01000085.1:0-81137 GCF_002500165.1 Gordonia sp. UBA7860
CACCGCACACCACTACCCGCCTACAACCGACGAACACTGCGCCTCGACGACGCCGCCGCCTGAACCCGCCTCCTGAACCCACCGCCGCGCAGAACACAATAGCCTTCCCAGTAGCACCCGTCGCCCCCCATCGACCTTGCCCTCAGCCCGTATCCCGCGAGTTCTACCCGGCACGCGACGCGTGCACTCTCCGCAAGCCACCCACTGTCCGGCGAGCACGTCGGCACCGGACACACGACCCTTGAGAACTCCATACATCGCCTCGGATGCCGCGACACGACGGCACGCCTCAGAGTGCGCGAGCCCCTCGGGGCGACCCGCACTGACACGTGTGCGCTGTCGCGCATCCACGGCCTCGAGCCCCCGACCCCGCATGAGATGAGCCCGTGCAGCATCGTGTGACAAGCGTCGGCGACGAGGTGCGTGATGGATCAGCCAGGGCGGCTCGTGTTCTGTCACGGGCCGATGGGCGCAGTTGTGGGTGACTCAGTCGGCGACGTACTCGCCGTAGCCGGTGGCCCGGAGCGCAGCGCGGATCTTCTCCGCGTCGGCGTCGAGTTCCTCGGGGGTGATGTCTTTGCGGGCCTTGCTGAGGTCGAACGTCTCCATGCTCTTGGCGGGGAACACATGGAGGTGGACGTGCGGGATCTCGAGTCCGGCGATGAGCAGGCCCATGCGCGGAGCGTCGAACGCGGCTTTGACTGCGCGGCCGACCTGCTGCGCGACGTCGGCGAGATGGGTGAACGACGCCGTGTCCATCTGCTCCCAGTGATCGACCTCCTTGCGCGGCACGACCAGGACGTGGCCCTCGGTCACCGGCTCGATGGTGAGGAATGCGACCGCCTGGCCATCCTTCCACACGAATCGACCCGGCAGTTCTCCGTTGATGATCTTGGTGAATACCGATGCCATGAGGACAGTCTATGGCGGTCGGGCGGCAATCCTGCGGGTGTTGTCGGCAATCCTGGCGACGTTGTCGGCGATCGGGTCGTGTTGCCTGCAATCTTGTCGGTAGGCCGTGACATTCTTTTCCTGTGAGTCGTCGAGAGTTCACCGACGCCGCACCCCCGACGCAGTCTGCATCGTCGTCCGGGACGCGGCCGGTCGGTTCCGCAGAGGTGGTGGCACGCGCGCAGCGCTTCCCCCGGCTGCGGTACATGGGCTCCAAGTACCGGCTCGTGCCGCACCTCGAGCGGACGTTTGCCGAGATCGGCGGAACCACCGCTGTCGACGCGTTCTCCGGGTCGGGCGTGGTGTCGTATCTGCTCAAGGCGCAGGGTTTCTCCGTTGCGAGCAACGACTTTCTGAACTTTCCGAACATCATCGCCCGCGCGACGGTCGCGAATTCGTCGGTGCGGCTCGAGCCCGAGTTGGTCGACGAGATCTGCGGACCACCCCTCGACGACCGCGACTTCATCCGCAGCACGTTCGACGGCCTCTACTTCGACGCCGCCGACCGCGCCTTCCTCGATTCCGCGTGGTCACACATCGCGAGGCTGCGTGGGTATCGACGCGACCTCGCCATCTCCGCTCTCGTCCTCTCCGCAGCACGTAAGCAGCCACGCGGCGTCTTCACGTTCACCGACTCCACCCGCTACGCCGACGGCCGCCGCGACCTGCGCATGTCGCTGCGCGACCACTTCCGGCTGCGCGCGGCGTCGGAGTACAACTCGACAGTCTTCAGCAACGGACGCAAACATCGCAGCAGTTGCGGCGACGTCTTCGACCTCGACGTCACACCACTGTTCGACGCCGCACCCGACCTCGTCTACCTCGACCCTCCCTACGCTCCGCCCACCGATGACAACGACTACATCAAGCGCTACCACTTCCTCGAGGGCCTCTCGGTCTACTGGGAGGGCATGAGCATCATGGAGAACACCAAGACCAAGAAGTTGCCGAAGCGGTTCACCCCGTTCGCCTACAAGCGAACCATCGACGACGCTCTGGTCCGCACATTCGAGCACTTCGAGGACGCCGGCGCGATCGTGCTGTCCTATTCGTCGAACGCCCTGCCCGGCGCCGACCGCATCGTCGACCTGCTGGGCAAGGTCAAGCCGTCGGTCGAGGTCATCGCGATCGACCACAAGTACAGCTTCGGCACCCACGCCGCCGCGACCCGTCGCGACGTGAGCGAATTCCTGTTCATCGGTCGAGACTGAATATCGTTGAGGCACACTATCTTTGATACACACAGGGATCGACGACGATGAGTGACGCGGGAGAGTTCGACGACTATCTGTCGACGCTGGGCCGGCTGACCGCTCATGTCGACCCGACGGCGTCGACCCCTGATGCGGAGAAGATCGTCGACGCCGTCGAGACGCTGACCGAGGTACTCGACACCGACCTCACGGGACTCGCCGTCTGGGCGCGCGATCACGCCGACGAAGACAGTATCCTGCGGCTGGCCGTCGGCCTCTCGCAGGAGAAGTTGCGCAACAACCTGAGGCACGAGTTCGGGACGTCGTCGTGGCAGAAGGTTGCGCGCACACAACCGTACGAGTTGGTCAGTTGGATGGACCGAGAGTTCGACCTGGTCCGGATGCTGCGAGTACAGATGGCACGGACGTACACATTTGCCGACATACTCGTCGCGCGGTCGGGTACTCGCGCGACGGCCACACGTGCAGGAGCGTCGGGCAGACACATCGAAGACGAGATCGAGGCGATTGCCCGCGATCTCGGACTCCCCTACGTGACCCGTTCCCGATTCTCCGGACGAGGCGGGCGCGACGCACCCGCCGACCTGATCGTCGGACACGAGGGAGCCGCCGACATCGTCGTCGCCGCAAAGGGTTTCGACTCGACCGGCAGCAAGCTGACCGACGCCGTGCGCGAGATCGAGGAGATGGCCGAAGTCCGGCTTCCGCGCCAGGTGGTCCTGGCGGTCATCGACGGAATCGGCTGGAAGTCGAGGCAGTCCGACCTCCGTCGCATCCACCAACTGTGGGCCGACCGCCAGATCGACGGAATGTACACGCTCGCAACGCTCGACACATTCCGCGACGACCTCGCCGAGTTCGCGCGGCTGCACCGACTGGTCTGACGCCCTCGGCACGCTCGAGCGGCCCAGTCGACGCGCGGCTCAGGCCGCGAGCCGGGGTAGGCGCACCCAGAAGCGTGCGCCCTGGCCGGGTGTCGACTCAACGCCGACGCGGCCGCCGTGAGCACCGACGAGAGCCGCCACGATCGAGAGGCCCAGCCCGCTGCCGCCGCCTTCACCGCGGTAGCGCGACGAGTCGCCGCGGTAGAACCGCTCGAATACGTGCTCGAGTTCGCCGGCTTCGAGGCCCTGACCGGTGTCGGCGACGCTGATCACCACGTCGTCGACGGGCGTGCCGTCACTCCGAGTGCCGGAGCGGTCGACGGCGACTCCGACGGTGATCGACGCGTCCTTCGGTGTGTGCACCACCGCGTTGTTCACCAGATTGCGGATGACCTGCATCAGGCGCGGGGAGTCGCCCATGACCATCGGTGGCTCGTCGGACTCGCCGATCTCGAGCCGGATACTCCGCTCGGGTGCCGCGACGCGGGCCGACTGCACGGCGTCGGCGGCTAGCGACAACACGTCGACCGGCTCGGAGTTCAGCGGCCGGTGTGCGTCGAGACGCGCGAGCACCAGCAGATCCTCGACGAGCAGGGCCATTCGGCCTGCCTCGTCGTCAATGCGTGCAAGTGCGTCTCCGGTGTCGGGGAGCGCGCCGCTGCGCGACAACTCGGCGAACCCCTTGATGGAGGTCAGCGGTGTGCGTAGTTCGTGGGAGGCGTCGGCGACGAAACGTCGCATCTTCTCCTCGGATGCGCGCGCCTGTTCTTCGGAGGCCCTGGCCTGTTGCTCGGACGCGGCGGTCTTGGCGAACGCGTGCTGAATCTGGCCGAGCATGGTGTTCAGCGACGACGACAGGCTGCCGACCTCGGTGTTCGGCGCGGCGGACGGTACACGCATGTTGAGGTTGCCCGCCGCGATCGCATGCGCGGTCTCCTCGACGCGACGCAACGGCCGCAGCGAGGAGCGGACGAGTAGGTAGCTCAGCACCCCGATGACGAGGACGATCGCCGCACCGATCCCGAACTCGAGCCACTGCAGACGCGAGATGGTCTTGTTCACATCCGTCAGCGGGAGCGCGACGATCGACTGCCCCTCTGGACTCGACCGCTTGATCACCCGCCACTGCGGCCCGTCGCCGTCCGCGGAGTTGACCGTCACCGGTCCGTAGTCACCTTGGGGCAACCCGGAGATCGCGGGCTGGTCGTCGAAGTCATTGCTGGAGATCACCGTCCCGTTCGACAGCGTGTTCTCCACGAAGTAGGCCGACGGCGGCCTGCGCGGCCCAGGCGGAGGACCGGGCAGGTCGCTGACGTGCGTGCGTGGCTTGGCCCAGGTGTCGACGGCCGAGACGAGACCGGAGTCGGTGCGCGACATCAGGTCGCTCTTCATCGCCGACGTCACGGCGATCCCGGACACCAGCAGGCCGATGGCCATCAGCAGAACGGTCAGCGCAACCAACGAGATGCGCAGCGGTACACCGCGTTTCACACGGCCGACGACCGCACCGGACAGTCCGCCCACAGACTCGGCGTCCCGCGAAGCGGAGCGTGCCGCTGCAGAGTGCGGGTGCGTTGCCACCATCAGGTACGCGGCTCTCGCATCACGTAACCGACGCCGCGGAGCGTATGGATGAGCGGCTTCTCGCCGAAGTCGAGTTTGCGACGCAGGTACGAGACATACGATTCGACGACGTTCACCTCACCACCGAAGTCGTAGTTCCACACGTGGTCGAGAATACGAGGCTTCGACAGCACCGTGCCCGCGTTCACCATGAAGTAGCGGAGCAACGTGAACTCCGTCGGCGACAGCGAGACCAGCTTGCCCGCCTTCCAGACCTCGTGTGTCTCGTCGTCGAGTTCGATGTCGGCGAACGTGACCCGCGACGCCTCTTTGGCCCGCGCGTCGAATCCGCTGCGGCGCAACAACACCTGCAAGCGTGCGACGACTTCTTCAAGGCTGAACGGCTTGGTGACGTAGTCGTCTCCGCCGATCGTCAGGCCGTTGATCTTGTCCTCGACGCTGTCGCGCGCCGACAGGAACAGTGCGGGGGCGTCGACGCCGTCGGCACGCAACCGGCGCAGCAGGCCGAATCCGTCCATGCCGGGCATCATCACGTCGAGGATGAGCACGTCGGGTTTGTAGGTTCGGCACCTGTCGATGGCCTCGGGGCCACCGGCGGCGACCTCGACGTCGTACCCCTGGAATTTCAACGACACCGAGAGCAGCTCGCGGATATTGGTCTCGTCGTCGACGACGAGCACTCGCGGCCCGGTTCCGGTGCCTTTGCTGATCAACTGGTGTGTTCCCTGACCCATCTCGTTCACAGATACACCTTCCCCCAGGATTCTGCCATCGATCTGGAGACAGGCTGGCAGTTCCCTGTGAGCGATGACCTGCACGTTCAGACGCATCCACCCCGCGCCCGAGCGCCGAGCGGCCTGAGCTTTCGCCTACGCCTCGCCGTAGAGGCGCGCGATATCGGCCGAACCGGCCCACCCCGAGTACGTCGGGCGTTGCGGCCAGTCGTCGGGCACGTCCTGCCACTCCTCCTGCCTGCCCCACGGCAGGATGTCGAGGAGCGAGAAGCTATGACCGAGTTGCTCGGTGCCGCGACCTGCGGTGTGCCAGGTACGGAAGACCCGTTGCCCGTCGCGGAGGAAGACGTTGACGGCGAAGCCCTCGCCTGGTGCCGCGTCGACCTCGGTGCCGAAGGTCGTGCCCGCCGCCGAGTACCAGTCCATCTGATTGCCGACCCGCCGCTTGTAGTTCAGCGCCTCGTCAATCGGTCCGTTGGTGACGATCACGAAACGCGCATCGTAGTTGTCCAAGAAGTCCAGTCGGGTGAACTGCGAGGTGTACCCGGTGCAACCGCCGCATTGAAAGGTGGCGCCGTCGGTCCACATGTGGTTGTAGACGATCAACTGTGAGCGACCATCGAAGATGTCCGAGAGCGCGATCGGCCCGTCTGGACCGGTGAGCGTGTGATCGGCGACCTCGACCATCGGCATTCGACGACGCTGTGCCGCGATCGCATCGAGTTCACGAGTTGCCGCCTTCTCGCGGGTGCGCAGTTCGTCCAGCTCGCGACGCCAGGTGTCGGCGTCGACGACGGGTGGGAGTGCTTCAGACATGGGTTCCCCTGTTCTCGAATTTCAGCCGAGTTCGGCCGAGCAGAAGCCCGGTCACAGAGACGGACCACCGCGGCCGGGAAAACTCATCGTCACGCCCGCACGACCCGTGTGCCCATGGAGTACGTACGCAGTTTGTCGCGCTCGGCCTCCTCGCCGCGTTTACACCCCTGCGGACTCCATCGCCTCGATGCCGAGAAGGAGCGCCGACAACCCGAAGTCGCGGGCGGCATCGGCGTTTTCGGCCGCCCCGGTCGCTTGCCCCGCGGCCGTGCCGATACGGGATGCCAGCGGATAACGTTCGTCGACGCCGAGTTTCGCCAGCTGCGCACCCTCGCGCTCCCACCACTGCTTGGGGGTCTCTTCTCGCCTCTCCGCGATCGCATGATGCAGCGAACGAGCCGACGCGCGAACGAAGTTCAGTACCAGTTGCAGCGCAGCATCTTTCGCCGCGTCGCTCAGCTCGAGCGATTCGACGGCGCGCAGTTCTCGCTCGTACTTGCCGAGGGTTCCCGGTCCGAGAATCGCGCGTTCGGACTCGACATCGACCAGCCACGGGTGGCGGTCGAAGAGGTTCAGATTGTCGGCCGCGACCTGTCGTAGTCGCGACTGCCATGTTCCGGTCAGCTCAACATGCGTCATGTCGGCGCGGCACTGGTCGACCATGAGCTCGACGAGCTGCTCGCGATTGTCGACGTAGGAGTACAGCGACATCACCGGTGCGCCCAGCTCCTGCGCGACGTCACGAAGGGTGAATCGCGACCCGATTCGGTCGGCAACGTGCCCGACCCAGAGGCGTCGGCCGACTTCCTATCCCGCCACGTCGGCTACACCGTCGCCATGCAGGCCGACGGCTTCATCTCACTCGCCGCACCGGATGATGCGCCGACGGGGACACCGAACGTCATCTTCCTCGAGACCGGTCTGGGGACCTTCAAGCCCGCACATCGCGCAGGGAGCGCGGGAGATGGACTACTCCTGGCATTCGTGGTCGACGACGTCGACAGCGTCTTCAGCACCGTCCGCGATGCGGGCGCACAGGTGGTGACCGAACCCGAGACCGAACCCTGGGGCGAGCGCTACTTCCAGATCGAGGACCCGAACGGCATCATCGTGCAGTTCGTCGAGTGGGTGTAGTTCGAGAAGTACTCATCGAGGCCCCACGCATGAACGGCGCCGGATATGCGGGCCGCGGGTTCTCGTCGCCGAGCCATTCGGCCAGCGTGTCCGCTCGCGACGTCAGTGCTCGTGTCGCGGCACGGGGAAGCCGCTCGAAGGGATGAATCTGCACCGATCCGTCCGGCTGGCGCGACCAACCTCCGACGATCCGACCGTCCCACCACGCGCTTTGCCCGCCGTTGCCGTTCGAATCGAAGACGTGCGCGCCGTGTTCACCGAGATAGAAGGCGCGCTGCTTGTGGCCCATCGTGGTCGGGTCGAGTTCGGGGAGCAGCACTGCCCGCGGTTCAATGGCGCCGACTTCTTCGGTGTCGTCGGCGTGCACGTAGCCGACCGATCCGTCGTCGAGCTCGACCTCGACGACGTCGAGCTGCGTAAGGGCTTGACGTACAGCACTTTTGGTACTGCCGAACCACCAGACGAGATCGGTCTCGGTGCCGGGACCGAAGGCTCGCAGCCACCGGTCGATCATCCTGACGTGGCCGGTCGCGACGTCCGGTGGATCGAGGGGGCCGCCGAGCCACTGCTCCATCCCGACCCACAGCGGTTTGGACCGATGCCAGGGAGCGTCATTGGGGCCGCGGACGATGTCGCCGGCCGCGCTCATCATGTTCAGCACTCGCGGCGCCATCGGAATCGTTCCGCCCCACGACTTCCCCGTACCGACAGTCACCCGACCGTCGAGTTCAGGTAGCGCGTCACGCAATTGGGCTGTACTGCGCGGGATGCCGTCGGACTCCAACCGCGCCACCGCCGCCCGTGCCGTGTCGATCCAGCCTTCGGGGTCGGGAAAGTCGCTGCTGCGCCGCAGGTCTCGCAGCATGTTGGTACGCTCCGACGCCGCAACGCGCGGGCCGACAGCGCCGACGGCGTCGCGCAGGGTCTCCCTCGGAAACACGAACATGGTGCGGCGCATGGCAAGTTGTCGAACCAGGCTGCGGTCGTCGTAGAGCGCGGCGTCGAGGTCGGCGGGAACGAAGTCGGGCTTCCGCGCCCACGTCGATAGGTAGACCGTCGACCAGGTGGTTGCGTGTAGCCCGACCATCGACTCGGCAACGTCGACGGGCGTCGCGGCCGCGGAGTCATCGGCGAGTCGGTGCCTGCGCATCAGGCGAGCGCGACGCTCGGCGTCGGAGATGTGTGGCCGGAGCGCAGAGCTCATCGAGCCGCGATCACGCGGGAAGTGCAGCGACAGCGTCGATTTCGACGACCTGCTCGTCGTACGGCAGCACCGTGACGCCCACCATCATGGCCGGCGGAACCGACTCGCCGAGTTCTGCGACGACCGCCTCCCACGCGACGGCGAGGTCGGCCTGCAGGTGCTCGGCGACATAGATCGTCAGCTTGGCGAGATCGGCGGGTGTCGCGCCGCGCTCGGCCAGTAGCGCCGACAGGTTCTGCAGGCACCGACGCGTCTGCCCGACAACGTCGTTGGCCGCGACAACGACCCCGTCTTCGTCGAGCGGCGAGATTCCCGCGGTGAACAGCAGCGGCCCCGCGCTCACTGTTGCGCTGTAGGGGAATCCGCCGTCGTGCAGAACCGACGAGCCGTTGAGCGTAATTCGGGTCATGCTCCGATCGTAGGCCTCGACACCACTCGCCAGCCGGGGTTGGTGGGATGCGTGGCGTTGGCCGGCTGGCTTCGACACGGCAACTCGCTGCGCTCGCGGCCGGCTCAACCAGCGGGGCGGTGACTGGTCAGCTTTTCAGCCGCGCGTCGAGCCAGTCGATCGTCTGCATCCCGAAGAGGTCGGTGCCCCAGCCGTACATGTTGGTCAAGAAGCGCAGCATGCTGCAGTCCGTCGGCTGGTAGTCGACGCGGGTGCCGCCTGCGCGGTAGGTCGCGGCGAGCTTGCGCGAATCCGCGGCGGGCACCAGCGACATCGGCGAGTCGTCCTTGGCGCAGGAGGCGATGAGCACCGGCGACTTCGGCGATTGCGTGCCGAGCATGTTGTCGCGGTAGACGTGCTGGAACTCGGGGATGTCGGCGGGACTCTTGCCGCCCTTGAA
The DNA here is from genome assembly GCF_002500165.1 of Gordonia sp. UBA7860. Taxonomy (NCBI): domain Bacteria; kingdom Bacillati; phylum Actinomycetota; class Actinomycetes; order Mycobacteriales; family Gordoniaceae; genus Gordonia; species Gordonia sp. UBA7860. Next base: position 9,370 of record NZ_DLSO01000085.1, read on the forward strand.
CAGCGTGCGCAGCGGCACGAACGGCGTACCGAAGTATGCGGGCGTCTGACATTGCGTGCGGAACACGTCGGCGAGCGCCTTACCCGCGGGCGTCAGCTTGTCGTCGATCTTCATCTCCGGATACCGCGGCTCGAGTCCGAGCAGCGTCGCGAACGCGAAGCCCGAACCGACCGAGCCGTCGGACGTGCGGATGAAGTTGCGCTGGTTGACCACCATGCCCTCGAGCACGGTGCCCTTGATGTTCAACTCGGGCGCGTAGGCCGCGGCCTTCTCGGCACCGAACGCTGCACCGACTCCGCCCCCGGCGATCCCGAAGATCGCCTTGGGGGCGCTCTTCGACAGTCCCGCCGGTCGGTGGGCAAGTGCTGCGCGCATTCCGTCGAGCAGCGCATTTCCGCCGAACTTGCCCGCGAAGACGCCGTGCGGCTTGGGATCACCGTCGTTGCCGACGTCGCTGATCATCACCGCGTAGCCCTTGCCGAACATCTGCGCGAGCGGTCCGAGCGCCGACCACGACGCACCGTCGAGCGGATCGGCTCCTGTCCACATCGACGACGGGTGGCAGTACGCACCGACGCTGTCGTTGGCGAACTGATAGCCGACGAGCGGCCGGGTGGCATCGTCGCGGCCGTCGACCGGCACCATCAGGATTCCCGTGCTGATCTCGGGTTCGTCGTGCAGTCCGCGCGTGACGTACATCAACTTGTAGGCGTCGAGCTTGCCCGGACGGAATCCGGTGAACTGGACGTCGACCTTCTTGGCCTTGAGCACGGTGCCCGGCTTCTCGTCGCCACGCAGGCGCGGCTCGGCGTAGAACGGGTCGCCGGAGGTGAGTGGCTTGATGACCTCGTCGGGACTCGCCAGCCTGCCGTTGGTGAACGTGCCGACGACGTAGCCGTTGAAGACCTCGCCCAGTCCCGGGGTGCGATTGGGTGGTGCCGCGTGGGCGGCGGGTGCCGACAGCACCGCTGCCGCGAGCGCAGCGACGGCGAGGACCACTCCGAGTGCGCCGCGTCGTCGGTTGTGGCGCACCGTCTTTGGTGTGTAACTCACTGGTAGGTCACCTTCGTCGTCTCCAGGGCGGACTGCAGCATCGGCGCGATGTTCCACATCGGGCGGTGGCTTTCCAGTTGCTGGTCATAGGGCTTGCGCAGCGTTGCGGAGAGTTCCGGCCAGTGGTTGTTGACCTGATCCTTGTACTTGGGCAGCAGCTGATCGGTGATGTAGGCCCACCGCTCGGGGAAGACCGACCAGTTCCAATCCGGTAGCGGCACAGTCAATGTCGCCGGGCGGCCGTTCGGGGCGGTCCCACCGATCTCGATCGAGCGGAATGAGCGCGGCGGGATCACCCCCGCAACCGACGGCGAGCCCGCGACGGTACTCGCGTACGTCATCGCCTCGCCGACGTCGCCCTTGTACGCGCGTGTGGCATCCCACTGATCCTTGATGACCTCACCCTGTTCGCGACGCAGCAGCCGCGCGTTGCCCGCGGCGATCGCGTCGGGTTGCTTGGAGGCGATCTGCTGCCAGGCACGCAGGATCTCGCCGTCGAACAGGCCTGCTCGGTGCATCTCATCGAGAGCAGACAGTCCGCCGACGACATAGGCGCGGTGCATCGGCATCAGGTCGGAGAAGATGTTCTTCTGCATCACCAGGATGTCGCCCTGAATCTTGCGCAGATCGTCGGCCGAGATGGTGGCTCCGACGCGTGCCAGTGCACGCAGACCGCGCGGAAGTTTGTCGACGAATACCGGCCCGAGGGTTGTATTGGTCTGTCCGACAATCGCATTGGCGATTGGCTGCAGACGGGCGAAGTCGTAGATGTTGGTCGCGAGCTCGAAGTCGAGGAGTCCACCGCCGAAGTCGGCGCCGACGAGCCCGCCCATGCCTGCCCACTGCAGTTCGCGGTGCGACAGTTGCAGATTCTCGTAGAAGCGGTACGAACGAACCAGATTCTGTCGATTGGCGCTCACACCCGCTCGCGGATTCCACGACGCGAGATCGATGCCCGCGGCCTTCGTGGTGTCGGCGAGCCAATACTGGAAGAGCAGCGCGCGATACGACGACGGCGCGATCGAGCGACTGCGCGCTTCGTCGAGTAGCGAGCGGAGCACCGTCGGATCGGTGGGCAACGCCGGATTCACGCCACCCGGCCCGCTCGACGCGTCACGATTGACCAGCGGCAGATTGAGAACACTGTCGAGACGATCGCTTGCCGATGCCTGCGGCGTCGCCGCGACCGTTCCGACGAACCCGAGCGTGACAACCACCGCTGCGAGCAGAGATGTCCCCAAGAATCTGCGCATTGTTCCCCTCCACGTCATCCTCTTCTTACTTGCGGGTAAGAAGAGTCTGAGACGCGAGGTTAATGCCGTCTCATTCGAGAACGCAAATCGGGTACATTCCGATGACGATTGCTCAGCGGAACCCTAGGACCTCGTCGCCCCAGGCTTCACGCAGTGACCCGTCGAGATCGTCGACGACGCTGTCGTGAGCGTCGATGACAAGCGTTGCCCGACGGTCCGTGGTGAACGTCGGCCACGTGCTCGCAGTCGAGTCGAGACCGGAGTTCGGGTCGCCGTCGCGGATGAACGAACCCCACCGCGCCTGCATGTCCGCGGCGATTCGCTCGCCGATCCGTCGACCTCCGAGCCAGAACTGGAAGCCTGCCTTGCCGCTCGGAAAGTAGCCGAACAGGTACGGCACCTCGGTGGCATGCGACGCGCGAATCCCCATGACGCGCAACAGCCGTGTGGACCAATCGAATCGATAGAGATGGACGGGAGCGACTCCCGCGTGGCCCTCGGCCGCCCACACCGTCGGCATCCGAAACGCCATGTCACGCGCGACATCGAGGCCCATGGACTTGGCTTTCGTACCCGGATATGCGGCCGCGACGCGCTCGGCCGTGGGGATCGAGACCTCCGGGTACTCCGTAGCGATCGCGGTGAACATCTGCATGATCGCGGGCTCGGCGATGGGCATCAGTGGCGATTTCATGAACTTGAAGAGCGCGGCCTCGTCGCGATTGGTGCCGATGAGAAGTGGGATCGGCAGCGACTCGCCGTCGCGGTACACGTCGATCGGATGTCGCGGCACGAGATCGCCGTCGACCACCGGCGAGAAGGGGATGGTGCCCGGATGTGCGGCGGGCACCCCGGTGAACGCCTTCATCGTGGCGGCGACAACCTTGTCGGTGTCCAACGCCGCAAAACTGTCGATGTCGCCACAGGTGCCTCCGACCGCAGCAGTCAGCCTCTCCGCGACGTACGCGGCTCGCGCTCTGTCGTAGACCGAGCACCGGAGAGCTCTGCGCGACGGCCCGGTGGAAGAGTCCTCGTGCGAGCGGCATCGTCAACAGCGTCGTCACGATGCCGCCACCCGCCGACTCGCCCGCGACCGTGACGTTGTCCGGATCGCCGCCGAACGCGTCGATGGTGTCGGCCACCCAGCGCAGCGCGGTGAGGACGTCGCTGAGTGCCGCGTTGGTTTCGTATCGTCCACCGGCGGCGCTGTCGGAAACCCCGCCTGCACCAGAACCGCCCGCACCGAGATCGGCGAAGCCGAGCGCGCCGAGTCGGTAGTTCAGTGTCACCACCACGATGTTCTGCGTCGACGCGAGATGCGCGCCGTCGTAGATGGGCTGTGTGCCTGCACCGAAAACGTATGCGCCACCGTGAATCCACACCATGACCGGCAGCCGCCGGCCATCTCCCGCCGCGCCCGACGGCGCCCAGACGTTGAGGAACAGACAGTCCTCACTCTTGATCGCGTCGGGTGACATCGGGACGCCTGGATTCACTTCCTGCGGCGCCACAGCCCCGAACGCGGTCGCGTCGACGGTTCCCGACTCCGGCTCGAGTGGCCGCGCGCGACGCCACCGAAGATCGCCCGTCGGCGGTGTGGCGTACCGGATGCCACGCCAGACGTCGACATCGCCGGACGTCTGACCCCGATAGACCGTCCGGCCCGCCACTGCGTCGACTCCGCTGTTCACGCCGCAATGATAGGGGCGATCAGTGGTTCGGCCTGCTGGTTTGTGCCAAAGGATCATCCGACCCCACACTTACGCGGGACGTCGGATCAGGGGCCCCGGTGTGGGGGGATCAGGCGTAGCGAATTCAACCGGAACGGGTGGAGCCCCCTGTCGGGATTGAACCGACGACCGCTCGCTTACAAGGCGAGTGCTCTACCACTGAGCTAAGGAGGCATGCGTGCGTGAGTATATCGGGCGCGCTGTCCGCCGCCTCACCGGGACGAGGCAGGCGACGATCGACACGATCGAACCGGGCAGCATCATGGTGGCGCCGCGCCGCCCGATCGACCGGTTCGACGTCGGCGCGATCACCGAGGTGCTCGACCTCGCGACCAAGATCGGTGCCGTGCTGCTCGACTCGGGAACCGGAGCGATAGACACCTCGTCTCAGATCCGGTTCGTCGCGAGCATCTACGGTGTCGAGGATGTCGACGTCGACGTCACGTACAACACGATCGTCGTCGTTGCTCGACGCGGCGCAACCCTTCCCCCGATCACGACGATGCAGACGGTGCACTACCGATCGCTCGACTTCACGCGCCTCGCGGCGGTCGACCGGTTGGTGCGTCGCATCAGGGACTCGGCGATCACGCCGTCGACGGCGCACCGGATCGTCGACCAGATCATCGCCGCCAAACACCCCTACCCCTACTGGGTCTCGACCTTCGCCTGGGGCCTGATGGCGTCGGGCATCTCGGTGCTCCTCGGCGGTGACGTCGTCGTTGCCGTCCTCGCCTGGCTCACCACCGTTGTCACCGTCTCCTTCAACCGCCGACTCAACAGGATCGGCACGCCGATCTTCTTCCAGCAGGTCGCGGGCGGATTCATCGCCGTCGTCCCTGCCGCGCTCGTGTACGAACTCGGTGAGAAGACAGGGTGGCAAAGCCTGTCGATCACGCCGTCGCAGGTCATCGCCGCCGGGATCGTCGTGCTGTTGAGTGGACTCTCGCTGGTCGGTTCGGTGCAGGACGCCATCACCGGTGCGCCGATCACCGGTGTCGCCCGCTTCTTCGAACTGCTGCTCATGACCGGCGGCATCATCGCGGGCGTCGGTATCGGATTGCGCTTGATGAGCTCTGTCGGCATCTATCTACCGACCATCACCACCTCGACGGAGTTCGCTCCGGTCGACGTCCCCATTCGCGTCGCGGCGGGCGCCGTCGCCGCTTTCGCGTTCGCGTTGGCGAGCTACGCCGAGCGTCGAGCCCTGCCGATCGCGTTCCTCGGTGGCCTGATCGGTGCGGGCGTCGCCTCCATCACGGTCTTCCTGCCGGTCGGCGACGTGATCGCCGGCGGTCTCGCCGCCACCTGCGTCGGCCTGGTCGGCGGCCTGCTCGCTCGACGCGCTCTCGTCCCGCCTCTGGTCGTCGCCATCGCGGGCATCACCCCGCTGCTACCCGGTCTGGCGGTCTACCGCGCGCTCTACGGCGTGCTCAACGACCAGACCCTGACCGGACTGACCTGGATGGCGGCAGCGCTCGGTGTCGGCTGCGCGCTGGCCGCGGGCGTCACGCTCGGCGAGTTCGTCGCGCGCACACTGCGCCGCCCGCGGCTGCCGGTGGCACCCGACTGGGCGCGTCGTCGCCGCGAGGCACGCGCCGCACGACGACGCTGGTGAGGTCTTGGGATCTGGTGAGGTCTTGTGAGTACTGGCCGTCGTCAGCGGGTAAGATCGGGTGTTGCGCATGACACAACCTCGCGCAACAGCAAGCCGAGAGGACGAAATGCCCCCCAAGACCACTGACATCGCCGACGAAGAGCTGGAGCCGGTGGCCGACGAGACCGCCAGTTCCGCACGACGCGTTGTGGCCGCGTATGCCACCGACGCCGACGAGTGCCGGATGTTGCTTGCCATGTTGGGGATCGCTCCGGGCGAGAACGCCTGAGTCGTGAACCCGGGATCCGAAGAGGTATCCGACCGTTCCGACACCGACGCATCCGCAACGTCCGGCGTGCACAACTCGGAGGCCACCTTCGGCGCACACCCACCCCAGCCAGGCGGACTCCCTGATCTCCAATCCCGCCCGTCCGGCGCAGGCGGCGACCCCGGCGGTTCTGAATTCGTCGTCGTAGCCAACCGACTGCCCGTCGACAAGTTGGTCGACTCCGACGGCAACGTCACCTGGAAACGCAGTCCCGGCGGTCTGGTGACGGCACTCGAGCCGATCCTGCGCAAGCACAAGGGCGCGTGGGTTGGATGGTCGGGCGCTGCCGAATCTGACTCCGAGGAAGCCGAAGTCGACGGCATCAGCATCCGCTCGGTCCCCCTCTCGGCAGAGGAGATCGCCGAGTACTACGAGGGTTTCTCCAACGCCACACTCTGGCCGCTCTACCACGACGTGATCGTCAAACCCGAGTACCACCGCGAGTGGTGGAACGCCTACGTCGAGATCAACCGTCGATTCGCGGAAGCGACGTCGAAAGCCGCTGCGCACGGGGCGATCGTGTGGGTGCAGGACTACCAGCTCCAGCTCGTCCCGAAGATGCTGCGCATGCTGCGCCCCGATCTCCGCATCGGCTTCTTCTTGCACATCCCGTTCCCCCCGGTCGAACTGTTCATGCAGTTGCCGTGGCGCACCGAGATCATCGAGGGCCTCCTCGGGGCCGACCTCATCGGGTTCCACCTGCCCGGTGGCGCTCAGAACTTTCTGTACCTCGCCCGACGCCTCGCAGGCCAGGCCACGAGCAAGGGCACGGTGGGCGTGCGGTCGCGCTTCGGAGTGGTGCAGGTCGGGTTCCGGACCGTTCGCGTCGGCGCTTTCCCGATCTCGATCGACTCCGGCGAGCTCGACACCCAGTCGAAGTCCAAGGACATCCGATCCCGCGCCCGTGAGATCCGCAAGGAACTCGGCAATCCCAAGACCATCCTGCTCGGCGTCGACCGACTCGACTACACCAAGGGCATCGACGTGCGTCTACGCGCACTGTCGGAACTGCTCGACGAGGGTCGCATCGACCCACACGACATCGTCATGATCCAACTCGCGACCCCGAGCCGCGAACGCGTCGAGAGTTACGTCCGTATGCGAGCGGGGATCGAGCAGCTCGTCGGAAACATCAACGGACAGTACGGCGAAGTGGGCCATCCGGTGGTGGAGTATCTGAATCGATCGGTGCCCCGCAACGACCTGCTCGCCTACTACGTGGTGGCAGACGTCATGCTCGTGACGCCGTTGCGCGACGGGATGAACCTCGTCGCCAAGGAGTACGTCGCGTGCCGCAGCGACCTGGGCGGCGCGCTGGTCCTGAGTGAATTCACCGGTGCCGCAGCAGAATTGCGCACCGCTTATCAGGCCAACCCATACGACCTCGACGGCGTGAAAGACGCCATCGTCGCAGCGGTCGAGCAGACACAGGCCGAGGGCAAGCGTCGCATGCGGGCACTACGCAGGCAGGTACTCACCCACGACGTCGAGAAATGGGCGAAGAGCTTCCTCGACACCCTCACGTCGACGACGGAGACGACGTCGTCGGCCAACCGTGGAGTCCAACTCGTCTCCAGCGGCGGCTCCGACGACACCGATCGTGGGGACGAGAATTCGTGAGCGACACGGGAATTCCCGACGACCTGCGTGATGCGGTAGCACACACGGTCACCGTGTCCCGACTGCTGGTGTCGAGCGACTACGACGGCTGCATCGCGCCCATCGTGTCACGTCCACAGGACGCCAAACCCAACGAGGCGTCAATCTCGGCAATCCGCGCCGCGGGTGCACTACGTGACACCGAGGCCGCGGTCATCTCGGGCCGCTCGCTTCACGACCTTCGTGCGCTGTCGGGTCTCGACGACGACGCGGTGACCCTCGTCGGCAGCCACGGCACCGAGTTCACCACGGGGTTCGGCGAGCAGGTCACCGACGACGAGCGCGCCCTCCTCGATCGAATCGTCAAGGCGTTCAACGAGATCGCCGACACCCATCCAGGCACGACGGTCGAGGTGAAGCCGATCAGCGCCGCGCTGCACGTGCGCAATGCGGAACCCGACGTCGCCGACGATGCTCTTGCGCAGGCACGGTCGGGGCCCGCGTCATGGCCGGGGGTTCAGGTCACCGAGGGCAAGATGGTCATCGAACTCGCGGTCATCGAGACGAGCAAAGGTCACGCGCTCGACATACTCGAGACCCAGTTCGGTTCGGACGCAACGGTCTACATCGGCGACGACGTCACAGACGAGAAGGCGTTCGCGCACCTCACCGGCGAGAATGACATCAGCGTCAAGGTGGGCGACGGCACCACCGGCGCCCGCTACCGGATCGCCGACACCGACGACGTCGCAGCACTTCTCGAGCTCGTCGTCGAGTTGCGCAAGCAAGCCCTCTAGGCTCGGCTCACGCCGGCGCGGCGACCTGGTCGACCAGCGGGTCGTCGTGCGCGGAGCGTTTGTCGGTTTCGCGGATCACCTTGTGGACAAAGCCGAGCTTGCGGACAACCGGGTGCGGGATGACGAACGGGTACAGCGGACGCGCGCCCATCGCCTGATTGACGCGATTGAACATGGTGCCCAACCACTTCCAGTCGTAGAGAAGACGTTCGATGGGTTGGTCGGCGTAGGACTGCAGCGGGATGATGTCGCGGTCCATCGCGAAACGCACCTGGTCGTTGTCGAGCCGAACGCCCGATTCCCGTGCGGTGTCGATGGTTCCGGTGATGTGCAGGTAGTGGGCGAAGCATTCCGCGAAGTCTTCCCACGGGTGCATCGTCGCGTACTCGGAGATGTAGGAGTCGGCCCAGTCGGCAGGCGCGCCGAACTTGTAGTGACGATCGATGGCGTCGCTGTAGCTCGCACGTTCATCGCCAAAGAGTTCACGGCACTTCTCGAGGTATCGGTCGGCGCCGTCGCCGTTCTCGACGAGAATGCTCTCGTAGTAGTGGCCAACCTCGTGCCGGAAGTGTCCGAGCATCGTGCGGTACGCCTCACCCAGATCGACGCGCAGCCGCTCGCGATAGGCGTCCAGGGTCTCGGAGAGGTCGATGGTGACGACGCCGTTCGCGTGTCCGATCGTCACCGGCCTACCGAGCGTCTGGCTCGACAGCAAGTCGAAAGCCAGCCCGCCGTCGGTGCGCCAGAACGGTTCGACGGGCAGGCCGAGGTCGACGAGTTGATAGACCAGCATGCGCAGATCCGACAGCGCAGACGGCAGCTTCTCGCGACCGATCGGGTCGTCGGCGTCGGGGATCTTGCGCAGCAGCGAATCGGGGAAGCACCGACCGCGCATGCCCGCGTCCTCCTCGGAGAACTCGGCAGGGGTCATCCAGTTGCAACCGCTGTCCCAATTGATGCAGCGCACCCAGCGTTCGCCGTCGATGTCGACGCCGTCGTCCGAGGCGACGACCAGCGATCGACTCGGCAGGTGGATACCGACCGTCGTGCCACAGTTGGGGCATTGCTGTCCGAGAAAGCCCGACAGCGCATTACAGATGGGACATGTCAGTGCATGCATCGGTTCATCGTATGCTGATGCGCTCTTTGCCATCGTCAATGGGCAGCTCACCACGGACCGTCGCCATGACCTGGTAGTTGTCCAGCGAGATCGAGCCGTTGTGGTTGTCGAGGAAAGCGGTGTCGGCGGCGTCGCGACCGGTGGCAATGCGCACGAGGCTCTGTCGCGGTGACAGCTTTGTCGCATCGACAACGACCCACTGCCCCTCGATCAGCGCCTCGGCGACAGCATGGAAGTCCATCGGGTCGCATCCGGGCGCGTACACGGCGACCAATCGAGCGGGAATGTTCAACGCACGCAACAACGCGACGACGAGGTGCGCATAGTCGCGGCAGACGCCCGCACCCGCGAGCAGGGTGTCGACGGCGCCGTCGATCGGGTCGCTCGCGCCGGGGATGTAGTCGAGGCGGTCTTCGACGAATGCGGTCACGTGGTCGAGGAGTTCACCCGCGGGGAGCGAGGCGTCGAACTGTCCGGCGGCGAACCCGAAGAACTTGTCACACTCGGCATATCGGCTGGGACGCAGGTACATCGAGCGGTCCGTCGGAGCGACCGCCACCGGGTCTGCGGGCGCGGTCACGGCCGCGGTGTAGTTGACGGCGACGACACCCGACTCCACGTTCAGCCGGTGAATGCGCCCGCCGTGCGGATCAATGATCTCTTCCGGGGTGATCTCGTCGCCGTTGACCGCGACGACGAGCTTCTCGTCGAGTTCGAGACCGGGCATCCTCGCCACGGCGATCTGCATCTCGAGTTCGGTCGGTGCGGTCACGGAGATGGACATGGTCGCGGAGACGTCACGCGGCAGCGTCAGGGGGGAGCTCGACATATCGCTCACTCTAAGGGCGAATTGCCCGCCACGTGTAATCGAAGGTCACACCTGCGCTGCGGCCTTCCGGGCCGCTTTCCGCCTGCGGGCCGTTCGACGCCGGAATTGCCACGTGCTCAGCCCGGTGAGGAACAGCAACAGTGGCGCCATGCCGAGGACGAACCAGAACACCCGCCACCACGCGTTCACGGAAACGCCATAGTGCAACGTCGGCTGCGCCCAGTCGTCGATGATGGCGTTGGACACCTGTGCAGGTCGTAGTCGCGTGCGAAGCGCCCCTTGCCGATTCGCACCCGAAAGCGGCTGCGCAGACGGCCAAGCCCAGGCCACCAGATGATCACTCCGGAGATCGCGAGGAACACCAGGAGCAGCCCCGTGAGCGCCAGAATGACTGCACCCCAGGTCATTCCGGATACATACCAGTTCGCCTACGCGAGCGAGGCGACCGGATCTGCGTAGATCACGCTGAGCGCCACCACGATTGCCGCACCCTCGGGCACCGTGACCCCGAACAGGGACGGCGTGAGTTCCATCGGCCAGTCGGTTTGCGACGCGGCGTCGAAAGCCGCCTGCACCGGCGCGAGGCCGTGTGGATGCGCGGCGAAGGCGTCTCCTGCGACGACGACCGAATCCGGGTTGAGCGCATCACGGAACGTCGCGACAACCTCACCGAGGATGCGTGCGCGTTCGTCGACGATCGGCGATGCGTCCGGTGAGATCCCCAGTCGCTTGGCCGCACGCAACGTCGGCTCGCTGCCGATGACGTCGGACAGTGTCGCGCCACTCCCGGGACACAGCACCGGGGCGTCGACCCGCACATGCGCGATGCTGCCCGCGCCGCGTGCCGGGATGTGGACACGACCGTTGAGCGTCATGGCCATGCCGGTGGTTTCGCGCGCATAGAAGAACAGGCCCGACGCGGCGTCGATGATCGTCTGGCCGAGCAACAGTTCGGCCGCGGCCATGGCCTCGACGTGTTCGCAGACCGAGACCGGCACACCCAGTGCGTCTGCCAGCGCTGGTCCGAGTTGCGCGCGATGCCACCCGAGGATCGGATGGTCGACCGTGCCCGACGCCGCGTCGACCGAACCGCCGACCGCCGCGCCACCCCAGAGCAGGCGTCGCCCCGAGAATCGGTCGGCGAGTTCGCGGAGTTGCCCGCAGAGTTCGGCGAGCGCGGCGTCGGCGTCGCCGCGCGGGGTCAGCACCGCATGGCTGTAGAGAGGTCGCCCACCCAGATCCACGATGGTTAAAAGGGTGCGGCGTGCGCCGATGTGCATGCCGGCCGCGCACAGCGTGTCGCGGTCGAGGGTCAGCGGATTCTTGGGACGTCCGATGCTGCCCGGGCTGACGAGGTCTGGCCTCTCGGTGACCAAACCCTGCCCCGCGAGTGCCGTGACCTGGCGGTTGATGGTTGCCGGGGACAGCCCCGTGACGTCGGCAAGCCGGTCACGGGTGATGGGCGCGCCGACCCGGATCGCGTGCAGCACGGCTGCAGCAGGCGTCGAGCCGATCTGCAGTGTCGCCGGGACGACTCCACGCAACATGCGCTGAATGTAGCAGCGCGGTCGTGGTCGGACGTGGCAGCCCACGCAGCGACATCGGTGGAGGTACTCGGACTCGATAAAGTGAAGCCCATGACCACACCCTCCGACGCTCCGACCGGCCAGACCTCGCCCGACGCCGACACCACCGCAGCGCACATCGAGAACGCGAAGGTCGCCGTGGTGACCGGAGCGAGCTCAGGTATCGGCGAAGCCATCGCGCGCACCCTCGCAGCGCAGGGCTACCACGTGGTGGTCGGTGCGCGGCGCGTCGATCGCATCACCGAGCTCGCGGCCGAAATCGGCGGCACCGGAAGGCAACTCGACATCACAGACGACGAGTCGGTCGCCCGATTCGTCGACGGCCTCGACCGCGTCGACCTCCTCGTCAACAACGCGGGAGGCGCCAAGGGACTCGACCCGGTCGGGTCGGCGAACCTCGACGACTGGCGCTGGATGTGGGAGACCAACGTTCTCGGCACGCTGCGGGTCACCAAAGCCCTGCTGCCCGCACTGGAGGCGTCGGGCGACGGTCTGATCGTCACGATCACCTCTACAGCAGCGCTCGAGGTCTACGACAACGGCGCCGGCTACACCTCGGCGAAGCACGCCGAGGGCGTGCTGCACCGCACGCTGCGTTTCGAGTTGCTGGGCAAGCCGATCCGATTCACCGAGATCTGCCCGGGGATGGTCGAAACCGACTTCTCGCTGGTGCGTTTCGGCGGCGACAAGGAGCGCGCCGACGCCGTCTACTCGGGAGTGACCCCACTGACCGCCGACGACATCGCCGAGGTCGTCGGATTCGTCGCCTCCCGACCGCCGCACGTCGACCTCGACCAGATCGTCATCCGGCCGCGCGATCAGGCATCGGCGCGGCGCAACGTTCGCACCGGGTAGGGCGGGGACCCTTTGATTGGGCCTTAGTTGGGCGCGCCTACGGACGTGGGGGCGCCCTTGGGTGTCGCGGGAGCCGACGCCGTGCGTGGCTCACCCTTGATGGCCGACATCGACTTCCACGTCGGCCAGTCGTAGGTCCAGTCGAAGATGTCGCCGTCGGCTTCCGACAGGTCGATCCGTGTGCCGGTCACCTCGACCGGATCGCCGAAGATCGCGGTGTTGAAATACTGCTGCGCGTTCTCGAGCGAGAGGTTGATACACCCGTTGGTGACGTTCGACGCTCCTTGCACGCCAACGGTTTCCGGGTTGGCGTGAATGAACTCACCGTTGTTGGAGATGCGGACGGCCCAGCGCTCGTGGACGTTGAAGTACCCCGCGGCCGGATTGCTCATGTAGAAGTCTTCGTGCTTCTCGCTGACCACGTGGATGCCCGAGCGCGTGACGTTGCGGTCGACGTCGCCCTGCCCGTAGCTACACGGCAGCGTCATGAGGGTCGCGCCGTCGCGCACGACGACGATCTGGTGACTCCCCGCGTCGGCCTTGACGATCTGCGACCGTCCGACCACGTAGTCGCTGGTGACGTCGGCCGCGCCGTAGGCACCGTCGCCGTGGTCGAGGCCGTACAGCTTGGCCGACATGTGGATCTTGGTGCCGGGAGCCATGTACTCCTTGGAACGCCAGTGCACGCGCGAGCCGTTGTCCTCGCCGAGCCAGGCCCATGCGCCCTCGGTGGGCGGCTCGGTCGTCAGTGTGAGTGCTTTCTCGACAGCTTCTTTGTTGTCGACGGTGCCGTCGAACTTCAGGATGAGCGGCGCGGCAATGCCCACTTCCTGACCGTCTGCGATGTTGACGACGACGTTGAGCTGCGTCTTCGGGTCCAGAGTGGTGAACTTGCCCTCAACCGGAGTGCTCATCCGGTCGTATCCGGTCGCACTGCCCTGCCACGTGTAGGTGGTGCCGTATCCGAGCGGCTCGGTGACGGTGAAGGTCGTGCGGTCGTCGGACATGGTGCCCTGGATGGCCTTGCCGGACGGGTTGAGGAGCTTGACGTCGGGGTTGAGCACCCCGTCAATGGCCTTGACCTCGACCTTTGCGGTCGGGTTCGGCGCAGCATCGTCGGTCAGCGACGGCGTGTACTCGACGCGGGCCGTCGGCTTCTTGGGACCGCTCGCCGCTTGGGTGTCGTTCGACTTGCCGCACGCCGCGAGCACAACTGCCGCAAGGGTCGCCAAACCACCGGTGGCGAGCACCGTGCGGCGACTGGGCATTACATTCTCGGACATCGAATACACAATAGCGATCGCATATGAGGGAGCGCCGTCGAAGACCTGTGAGGAACCTTCGACTCACTTCCCTCCGGCACCCTTTTTCGTCGACCACGCCTGACGCACAGGCCCGAGGTGGGCACGCTCACCGTCGTGGTCGAAGATCGACAAGATCTCGACGGCACCGTCGCGTGCTCGGATCGCGTGCGGGATCATCGTTGCGAATTCGGCCGCCTGACCTGCGGGAACCAAGATCACACGGTCGCCGAGCCACAGCTCTACGGTCCCCGAGAGCACGGTGAACCACTCGCGCCCGGGATGCACCCCGAGGTTCTTGGGGTCGACGGGCGCTCCCGGGACGATCCTCATCTTGGCGACCGACACCCCGCCCGGCGTGTCCGAACCGGACAGCGGCCACACGGTCACGCCTTCACTGTCGTGCGGCTGCGGCCGGATCACCACGTCCTCGTCCGACGCAGGCTCGACGAGTTGGTCAACGGACGTGCCGAGTGCGCGCGCGATGGCCACGATCTGGTCAAGGGCGACGCGTCGACCCCCGGTCTCGATCCTGCTCAACGTGGACGGACTCATCTCGCAGCGCGACGCCAGCGAGTCGAGCGTCCAGCCTTTCGCGAGTCGGAGGCCGCGGATGCGCTGTCGGACCACCTCGTCGAGTTCTTGCTCCATACGCAAGATGATATGCCTCAAACGCACAGGCTGGCTAACCTCGAACCCATGGGACACGATTCACACCCGCACCGGCACGGCCACGGACACCAGCACGAGCATGGACATCAACACGAGCACCAGGGCGAGGACATGGTCGAGATGCTCGAACTCGACGCCGCCGTCATGGGCACATACCTCGACACGGCAACCGACCGAATCCGCGCGGCACTCGGGCGTGAGCCGTCGGTGATCGTCGATATCGGCGCAGGCACGGGCGTCGGGGTTCGCGCCCTCGCACGCGCATTTCCGACCGCAGAGATCATCGGCGTCGACGCCTCTCCCGAGATGACCGCCCACATCGACGCGGCGGGCCACCCGACCGTGCGTACCGCGATCGCCGACCTCGACAACGGCTGGCCGGCTGCGCTCCCCGACGCCGACGTCCTCTGGGCGTCGTCGTCGTTGCATCACATCGCCGATCCCGACGCCTTCCTCCGCACCGCGGCTGCGCATCTGCGGCCGGGCGGAGTACTCGCCATCATCGAGATGACCTCTCCCCCACTGTTTCTGCCGAACGACGATCCGCTCGAAGAACGCATCGTCGCGGCGATGAGCAGCCACGAGATGAACCCGTTCGCGGATTGGACACAGGCGTTTTCACGGGCGGATCTCGACGTCGTCGAGGGCGTCGACCTCTCTGTGGAGATCTCCGAGATCACTCCGACGGTCCTCCGGTACGGCGCGTCGTGGCTGTCGCGGATACGAGCGGGCCTCGCCGACGATCTGACCGTCGACGACCTCGCCGCCATCGATGCACTGGTGGACGCCGAGTCGCCGTCGTCGCTCGCCCGGCGCACCGACCTGAACGTACGCGGCGGCCGCAGGATGTGGATCACCAAGCCGCACAGCACAACCGACACAACTCTCTGAGAACGGAGACACTTTCATGCCACAGACATCGACTGTCACGTATGACGCGCTCGTGATCGGCGGTGGCGCAGCAGGTTTGGCTGCCGCCGTCGCGTTGGCCAGGTCCTTACGCTCGGTCGCGGTCGTCGACGCGGGCAAGCCCCGCAACGCGCCCGCCGCGGGAGCACACAACCTCCTCGGCCGCGAAGGAGTCTCGCCGTCGCAGCTCGTCGCCATCGGTCGCGAAGAAGCGCAATCCTATGGCGCACAGATCATCTCGGGAGAGGTACAGTCGGTCACGCGCACAGAATTCGACACCGCGGCGTCCTACGGAGACACCACCTTCGACGCAGCTCTGGTCGACGGAACGACACTGCGCGCCCGCCGGTTGCTGCTGGCATCCGGACTCGTCGACAAACTACCCGACATCGCGGGTATCGAATCACTCTGGGGCACAGACGTGTTGCACTGTCCCTTCTGCCACGGGTACGAGGTGCGTGGAAAGCGCATCGGAATCCTCGGTACGGGACCGGCCACGCCGCATCAGACACTGCTGTTCAGGCAGCTGAGTCCGCACATCACGGTGATCGATCACGGCATGCCGCAGCTGTCCGACGACGACCGCGCGCTGTTCGACGCACTCGGCGTCGAACGCGCCGCAGGTCCGGTGGCCCGGCTGGACACGGATGCGTCGGGACATCTACGCGCCGCGGTCTTGGCCGACGGCAGCGAAGTGGAACTCGACGCGCTGGTCGTCGCACCGCGTTTCGTCGCGAGAACCGCACTGTACGAGTCGTTGGGCGGCGAACCGACCACGACTCCGGCGGGTGTGTTCATTCCGACCGAGATGGGCGGTCGGACCCCACTCGCGGGCGTGTGGGCCGCGGGGAACTGCGCAGATCCGATGGCCATGGTCGGCGCAGCGGCTGCAGCGGGCACGCAGGCCGGCGCGATGATCAACGCCGACCTCGCCATGACCGATGCGCGCAGGGCGGTACGCAGCGCAGCCGCGTAGTCGTCGATCGTGTGGGCGTCGTCGAAGATTGGAGGCAGCGCGCCCTCGACTGACCGGAGAATGTGTGTCGAACCGAAGGATGTGTGTGCTGCAGCGCCCGCATCCTTCGATACGGCACACATTCACTCACGACAGCGCCGCGGGCTCCAGAACGCTACTCGGGGAAGCCGTCGAGCACCACGCGGCTGCCGGACAGTCCGAGCCTGCTCGCCCCGGCCTCGATGAGTTCTGCCGCGAAGTCGGCGGTGCGGATGCCACCGCTGGCCTTCACCCCGACAGTCTGGCCGACGGTGTCACGCATGATGCGCACGGCCTCGATCGACGCGCCGCCCGCCGGATGGAAACCCGTCGACGTCTTGACGAATCCTGCGCCTGCCGCCACTGCGCGACGACACACTTCGGCGAGAGTCGCGTGACCCGCAACGTCGAGGAGTACGGCAGATTCGACGATCACCTTGAGCACCGCGGCGTCGCCGATCGCCTCGTGCACGGTCAGCACGTCGACGAATACCTCTTCGAAGTTGCCCGCGAGCGCTGCTCCGACGTCGATGACCATATCGACCTCGTCAGCACCGGAGTCGACGGCCAGCCGCGCCTCCGCAGCTTTGACCAGCGAGTGGTGCTTCCCCGACGGAAAGCCCGCCACGACGCACGACTTCTGAGCGCCCGTCGCGATCGGCAACATCGACGGTGAGAGGCAGACGGCGTAGACGCCGAGGTCGGCGGCCTCGGCGATCGCCGCTTCGGCGTCGGCGCGCGTGGCTTCTGGTTTGAGGAGTGTGTGGTCGACGATCGCGGCGACGTCGGAGCGCGTCAGGTCGGTGTTGGTCACATAGGCGAGCTTGGCACACTGAGTGGTGTGACCCTCACAGACACCTCCAGCACAGACGCCTCGAGCCGACGGTATGTGCTGACCCTCGGATGTCCGGACCGGACCGGTATCGTCGCGCGGATCTCGACGTTCCTCGCCGACGTCGGCGGTTGGATCACCGAGGCCGCCTATCACTCCGACCCCGACACCGGCTGGTTCTTCACACGCCAGGCCGTCCGCGCCGACTCGGTCTCGGCAGACGTCGACGATCTTCGCGAGCGGTTCGCCGCGGCCATCGCCGATTTCGGACCGGACACCGTCTGGCGACTCACCGACAGCGGGGTGCAGAAGTCGGTGGTGCTGCTCGTCAGCAAGGAGGGGCACTGCCTCACCGATCTGCTCGGTCGCGCCGACCGCGGCGAACTACCCGCCCGCGTCGAGGCCGTCGTCGGCAATCATCGTGACCTCGAGGGACTCACGACGCGGTTCGGCGTGCCGTTCCACCACGTGCCCTTTCCCGCGGGCGACAAGCAGGGTGCCTTCGAGAAGGTGGCATCGATCGTCGACGACCTCGACCCCGATGCCGTCGTCCTGGCCCGTTTCATGCAGATCGTGCCGCCGCAGCTGTGCGATCGGTGGGCCGGCAAGGCCATCAACATCCACCACAGCTTCCTGCCGAGCTTCGTCGGAGCGCGCCCCTACCATCAGGCCTTCGCCCGCGGCGTGAAACTCATCGGCGCGACGTGCCACTACGTCACCGCCGACCTCGACGCCGGGCCGATCATCGAGCAGGACGTCACCCGTATCGATCACGGCGACTCGGTGAACGACATGGTGCGTCAGGGCCGCGACATCGAAACGCTCGTGCTGTCACGCGGACTCCGCTGGCATCTCGAGGATCGCGTGCTGGTTCACGGACGAAAGACCGTGGTGTTCAACTAGTTTCGCGCACAGTCGGCGGGATAGAGCGCCCGGTCGACGGTCAGAAGTCGAAGCCGCCGAAGTCGCCGCCACCGAAATCTCCTCCACCGCCCCAGTCGCCTCCGGAATCGCCGCCTCCCCAGTCGCCGCCGCCGTCGCCCGAGTCTCCGCCGCCCCAGTCGCCGGAATCTCCGCCACCGTCGATGCCTGCCATGTCGGAGCCGTCGCCCGCGCCGTTCTCGAATGCGGCTGCGTCGTAAGGCACTCCGTGCATGCCCGAGAACAACGTCGAGAAGAGCAGCATGGAGCCGACGCCCCATGCACCTGCGACCAGTGCGGGCTTCCACCACGGTTCGGAGTACCACCCGGCGGGCACGGGGCGTCCGGCAACCCGGCCGCCCGGATAGTAGTTCGGGGTCCGCGACGACGGAGCGGGCGACGCCTCGACCTGGCGTCCGTCGAACTCGACGGTGCGGTCCTCGGTGACGGCGCCCGCGCTGCGCTGACCGTCGAGCTCAGGGATTGCCGGGCCGGGGTCCATGTTCATCGCGGTGCGTGCGGCGCGGATGTAGTAGAGGCCTTCGATCGCGGTCTGCTTCGCGAGGCGGGCCTGTGCGGGTGAGTTGGCCTGATCGATCTGCGAGCCCGCCGCCGTGTAGCGCTCCCCGGCATCGGCGAGTGCCTGCTTCGACGCAGGTGAGTCGCCGACCAGCATGTACACCTGGCCGCCGAGACGTTCGATGACCTGTCGGGCGTCGGCCTTGGCGTCGTCGAGGCTGCGGGCCTTGCTCGCGCCCGAACGCTGCTGCGACACCACCACCACCCCAACCACGAGGACGACGACGATGATGATCAAGAGCAGCGCGGTCATGTTCTCCTCCAACACGGGGGCGGGTGGGTGTCGCGGCGAAAAATCGGACATCCCCCTTCGAGGGTACCGATGCCGCACGAGTCCGGCCTGCGACGACGTTGCGGAACTGCCCCTGCGGCCAGGGATTGGTCCCAGATCGGTCGGGCGAGGTCAGAGGACGTTGCAGCCATTCGTGTTGTCGTTGGCACCCGTGGCGGAGTTGGTCAGCGTGAGGTTGTCGCCGTCGACGGCAAAGTCGACGCCGTCGTTGGTCACCTTGAGGTTCTTGACGTTCACCTGATCGAAGAACGGGCCGAACATCGTCTTGGACACGCCGTCGACGATCTGCTGGGCATAGTCGGAGGGGATGCCGAAGACGAAGGCGTTGGCCTTGACGACCTCGAACTTGATGTGACCGTTCTCGGTCGTGGGTTTGATCGTCGCGCTCACCGGGATCGGGATGAATCCCAGGTTGAACGACGTACTGACGTCGACGGTACCGTCTGCCTCGTTACCCGTGATGGACTCGATGTTCGCGCCGGAGACGACCCCACCGGCACCACTCTGATCGGTTCCGGTGCCACTCCCGCCGGTACCGGTACCGCCTGTGCCCGTGCCGCTGCCGCCCGTCTCCTGCTTACCGAGTTCGACGACGCGAGAGAACGGGACGTAGCCGCTGCCGTCGAGCGAGCCGACGGTGGTCTTGTCACTCTCGGCGTCGATCCGGTCGGCACGGATGTGCAACCGGGTCGCGCCAGAATCGTTCGCGGTGTCGACCTGCACCCAGGGGATCTCACTTCCCGTGGCCTGCAGCAGCATGGGCTTCTTACTGAGCGAGACGGTCGTAGGCACCCCGGTGAGGCTGCTGAACTGCTGCTCGAGACAGTCCGTCACCCGCTTACGCAGGATCAGCTCCGACGCCACCGCGCCGATGACGAGTACCAGGACCAGCGCAGCCGCAGTGATGCCGATGATCTTGGCGGTGCGACGCCGACGCACAGGTGAGGTGAGGACCGGCTCGCCCGCGGGATCGGCCGGATCGATGACAGTCGTCGCCGTACCCTGCTCGAATGACCGGGTACCACCGTCGGTCGCCGAGTACGCCCGCGGCCCGGGCTCGGTCGGCGCCGCCGCGAACTGCTCGGTCGGGGCGTGATCGGCAGGAGCGTGATCGCTTGGCGCGTGATCAGTCGATGAGGCCCCAGCGTGCGTCGACGACGAAGTCGAGTCAGCCACCGGCGCCCATTCGCTGTCGGGGGTTGACGACGCGTCGGCGTCGCCTGGCCGCGCCTGGGGTTCTTTCTCGTTGTCGGTCATGGTCAGAGCACCTTCGGTCCGTGGTCGTCGATCCGTGGCGCACAAGCTCGGTGGTGAGTGCTTGGGCCGAGATCGGTCAGATGGATTTCCGGTTGGCGAGGACGGCGATGCGCGTCCGTGCCGTCTCCACCGCCGCTAGGTCGATGTCGTGAGCCCGGACACATTCTCCGGACCCGTACGAGGCGACCACCGTACCCAAGGGATCTGTGATTTGGCTGTGGCCTACACCGGTTGGTGTACTGCCCCGCGCAAGGTCCGGATCCTCGGGTTCTGCCTGCCCGACCGCAACCACGTAGCACGATGAATCGAGTGCCCTCGCCGTCGCGAGCACTTTCCAGTGCGCAACCTTTCCCGGCCCCGCACCCCATGACGCAGGCACGGCAATGATCTGCGCCCCGCGATCGGCAAGGGTCGTGAACAGATCGGGAAATCGGATGTCGTAGCAGGTGGCGACGCCGACCGCGGTGCCCGCGACGTCGACGATCACCGGTTTGTCGCCTGCGGCAACGGTCTTGGACTCGAGAAACCCGAATGCGTCGTAGAGGTGGATCTTGTCGTACGACTCCCGGCGACCATCGGGATGCGCGATCAGCAGGGTGTTGCACACCCGACCGTCGTCGGCGGGGGTGAACATGCCCGCGATGATCACGATCTGCCGGTCGACGGCGATCTGCGAGACCCGCGTGGCCCACGGTCCGTCGAGCGGTTCGGCGATCGAGCCCAGCGGAACCCCGAAGCGGCACATGGTCGCCTCCGGGAACACGACGAGGTCGGCTCCGTCGCCTGCAGCCTGTGCCGCGGCGTCGGCAACGATGACGAGATTGGCGCTCGGATCATCGCTGGAGTTGATCTGTGCCATTGCGATGCGCATGTGGCAAGCGTAGTTGCCCGACCCCGACCGTCGAGACGGTCTCGGCTACTCCGTCGGCGTAACGACGGACCACGGAACCGTCAATACATTGTCTACGCTGCGCCTGCGGGTGGGCTCGACCGGAACACCCGCCTCGGACAACAGTCGCAGGGTTTCGCGCCACCGAGCGCGCGGGCCGAAGGCGGCGTGCGGAGCCGCGACGTCCCAGCACCGATCAGCAGCCACGAGCAGGTCGTGCACGGGCTCGCCGGGCACATTGCGGTGGATGAGCACCTTGGGTAACCGCTCGGCGACCTCCGACGGTCGGCTCGTGTAAGCGGGAGCCCAGCTCAGGGTGAGGCTGCGGGGTCCGTCAGCGTCGAGCAACACCCACGTGCAGCGTCGACCGAGTTCATCGCAGGTGCCCTCGACGATCACGCCGTTCGGTCCGAGCCGGTCCATCAATCGACGCCAGGCGGGCCAGACCTCGTCCTCGTCATACTGCCGGAGCACGTTGAACGCACGGATGAGCTGCGGTCGCAATCCCGCGAGTTCGAACCCACCGAGACCGAATCGCACACCGTCACGAGGTTCGACGACGCGCTCGGGATCGATCTCGAGTCCGACCATCTCCAGATCGGGCGCCACCGCTCGCAACCGCTGCGCCATCTCGACCGTGGTGTCGGGTCGCGCGCCGTAACCGAGGTCGACGACGAGCGGTGCGTTCACCTCGCCGAGCGCGGTGAGCACCGACGCATCGGAGGCCATCCAACGATCGACGCGGCGGAGCCGGTTGATGTTCGTCGTGCCGCGAGTGATCCGCCCGGTCGGTTTGCCGGAGCCGCGCTTGTCGGAGCCGGCTCCGCGCTCAGGCAAGGCGCTAGAGGTTCTTCGTGATCCAGTCGGCGGCGTACTCGGCCTCGGCGCGGAACAGGTCGACGAGGTTGACCAGCATCAACTGCTCGAGCTTGCCGTTGACGAACGGGATGTACACCTTGACCTCGGTCGTCTTGCGGATCGTGCAGCCCGTCTCCGTGGGAAACAGCTCCTGCCAGCCGTTGAGGCTGCCGGGACCCGCGGGAATCGACGCGTTGTAATCGCCCTTGGTGTTGTCGGGGTCGAACGGACCGAACGACTCCTCGCGGGTGATGACCATGTCCTTCATCAGCACGGTCTGCGCCAGTGCCGGGAGCTGATCGCGTCCGATGGTCTGCTTGAGGACAACACTCATGCCGGTCTCGTCGGATCGGAAATCCTCGACCTCGCAGTGCGGCGAGATCATCTGGAACCCCGCCATCATGTCGTCCCAGTACTGCTTTGTGCTCTGCGCTTCGTAGAGCTTCTCCACGGGATGCGAGTAGCGCGCTGAGTAACTGAGCCGTCGTGCCATGCGTTTCAGGCTAACCGAGCAGGGTACGGCCATCAAAAACCGGCACCGGCGCCTACCCGCGCCGTAGCGCGTCCTCTCGCCACCAGCTCAGTGGTTGGACTGCTCCCAGGTGACGGTCTCGTCGTGCTCGGCGTCGAGCAGCTTGATCAGTTCGTCGATGACGGCCTTCTCGATCTTGCCGCCGACGAACGGGATCGAGACATTCGCGCTGCCGCTGTACTGCATCGACGCTGGATCGCCCGTCACCGACACCGTGGCCTCGACCGTCGCGGGCGCGCCGGTGACCGACGCGGTCATGGTCCCGCTGATGGTCTCACCGTTACGCGTGAACACGTTGCGACGCGGGATCTCCAGGTCGCCGGGGCGAACCTTGGTGATCATCGACGGCAGTTTGTCCTCGGGGATGCCCTGCTTCATCTCGACGGCCACGGTGTCGCCGTCGAGGGAGAACGACTCGAGCACGCCGTGACTCGAGTTGATGATCTGGAGCAGATCACGCCAATACTGCTCGTTGGTGATGATCTCCCAGTACCGCGCGGTGGAGAACGTGTAGGTCACGGTGTGATTCAGCGTGCTCGCCATGGGTGAGGACATTACCCGAGCGAGCGCGCACCATCGGTCCCGACAGCGCGCGCTCGGTTACCGTTACACCGTGATCGACAACCCCTCCGCCCTGCAATCCGCGCCGCTCGCCGATCTGACCACTCTGCGGGTCGGCGGACCGGCACACGCGATCGTGCACTGCCCGGACACCCGCAGCGTCGTCGAGGAGATCACCGCACTCGACGCCGAGTCGGAACGGGTCCTCGTCATCGGCGGAGGATCGAATCTGTTGATCTCCGACGATGGGTTCGATGGCACCGCCGTCGTGATCGAGAGCGGACACATCAACTTCGGCACCGGCCGCGAATCGGGTCGCGCGCACGTGACCGCCGACGCCGGGGTGGCGTGGGACTCGCTCGTCGCAGCAACGATCGATGCGGGATTCGGTGGGCTGGAATGCCTTTCGGGAATCCCGGGCGCCGCAGGCGCCACGCCGGTGCAGAACGTCGGCGCATACGGGGTCGAGGTCGCTGACATCTTGCGCAGCGTGCAGGTACTCGACAGGCGAGCACGAACGCTGCGCTGGGTGTCCCCCGGCGAACTCGGACTGGGCTATCGGACGAGCAACCTGAAGTACCGCGACGATTTCGTCGTCGTCGCAGTCTCGTTCTGGCTCAACGACGATCGCCTCAGTCAGCCTCTGCGATACCGCGACCTCGCCGACCGACTCGACGTCGCACGCGATTCACGTGTCGACGCCTCTCGCGTCCGCGAGACGGTACTGGGGCTGCGCCGCAGCAAGGGCATGGTGCTCGACGCCGACGACCACGACACCTGGAGTGCCGGTTCGTTTTTCACCAATCCGATCATCGGGTCCGGCGACGCACCCGCAGTCATGGAACGCATCCGCGACCGCGTCGGCGCCGACATCTCCATGCCCGCGTTCCCCGTCGCCGACGGCGTCAAACTCTCGGCGGGCTGGCTCATCGAACGGGCGGGATACGCCAAGGGCTATCCCGGCCCTGCCTCACCCGCACGACTGTCGACCAAACACACACTGGCAGTGACCAATCGGGGCGGGGCGACCGCCGACGAACTCCTCGACCTCGCACGCGACGTACGCACCGGCGTGTACGAGGCGTTCGGCGTCACGCTGCACCCCGAGCCGGTGCTGGTGAACTGCTCACTCTGACCGACTATCGCGGCCGACTGGATCGTGTACGCCGTGTGCACCCGGCCGCGCCACCACGAGACTGGCGAGTTCGTGGCCGGAGATTGAGCGCGGCGGCGGTCGCCCTGAGCCTCCCGTTGGTCAGCGCGCCTCAGAACTGAGCGGCCTGCACCTGGGTGCGCGACACCTCGCCGACGACGTCGTCGAGCAGCTCGTTGACGCGCTGCGCGGCCTCGATCGTCGACATGTGCCCGACGCCGTCGAAGATGATTTCGTCACGCAGAGAACCGTTGCGGCGCAGGATGTCTGCCATCTCGTCGGCGTGTCGGCGAGGGGCGAGCCGATCGTCGGTGCCCACGATCACGGTCGTCGGAACGCTCAGCGCATCGAGTCCGGCCGCGACGTCGAGGCGGCCCATCGCCGCACCCCACCGACCGCGCGCACGAGGCGAACACGCCATGATCATCGTGTCGACGAACTCCACATGCGACGCGCGTGCCTCTGAGCCGAGCGCCACGTATTGGGATATGCGAGAAGTGAACTGGCCGTGCGGCAATGGTGTCGACGCACTGGTGACGATTCGACTGACCGCGGGCACGAACGGCCTGCTGTAACGCGGCAACCCCTCGGGGATGAGCATGTGGTTCTGCACAACGCCGCGCGCCGCCGTGGACGCGAGCACCACCGCCGACACCGTCGTCGACACCTTCTCGGGGTGCTGCTTGGCCCACGACATGATGGTCATGCCACCCATGCTGTGGCCGATGAGAATCGCCTTGCGACCGGGCGGGACAACGGCGCCGAGCACGGCGTCGAGGTCGTGGCCGAGGGTGTCGACAGTCGGCCTGCGTCGTCCGAGCTCGCTGAGCCCGTGCCCGCGCTGGTCGTAGGCGACGACGGTACGCTCACCCGCGAAGTGGTTGATCTGCGGATTCCAGTAGTGGGTGTTGCAGGTCCACCCGTGTACCGCGACGATCACGTCACCGGTGTCGGCGGCTGCAGGATCGGGACCGTACAACTCGACGTTCAGCTTGGTCCCGTCGATGCTCGCCACGCTGCGCTGCACGCGAGGTGCCGTCGGGTCGGCCAGCAGGTCATCGGGTCCATCGTCGACGGCCGGAGCCGACGACATCACCCCGCGCGCGATCCCCGCGAGGTTGGTGCCCGCACCGACCGCCACCGAACCGAGCCCGAGCGCCGCGGCGCCGAGCGCCCAGTTCCGAGTCTTCATACGTCTCCACTCCACCCCGTGTGGTGCTCTCTACTCGCGAATGACATCTTCTGATGTAACACTACCCGTTGTCAGATTCGACGGCGATGCCTCATAGGTCGACTCCTCGGCGACCGCCTCCCCACCCGCGGCTGCCTCCCCGTCCGCAACCGCGTCCCCGCCCGCGGTTGCGTCTGGTCCGCCTGATGCGGCGTCGAAGTAGGTCGACGCCTCGCCGATGGCCTTCGAGATCTCGTCGTCGAGGGCTTTGCGAAATGTGGTCTCGACGATGTCGTGAGCCATCGGTCGGACCGTCTGGATGAGTTCGGCCATCTTGCTGACATTGGCCTCACCGAGTTCTGGCAGCTTCTCGTCGAAGTACTTGTCGGTGATGATCGAGACGAAACTGCGCGCCGCGTCTTCGAGGTCGTCCTGCACTCTAACGAACCGATCGAGCAGGACGTCGATGTCGACACCGCTCTTGACCAGCACCTCGGCACCCTCGAGAACCTCGGGGTTCTTGATCGCGTAGTGGGCGCCGTCCTTGACGAGCAGGCCGAGTTTCTGGCCGAGCGCGATCGATTTGTCCGAGGCATTGAGCGTCTTGCGCAGTTCGGTGATCGTGATCGTCGCGGCGCGTTTGAAGTTCCGGAAGCGGCCGCCCTTGGGTTCGCCGCGCAGCACGTGCTCGACCTTCATCCCGTAGTGGGCGGCGTGCAGCAGTTCGCTGATCGTCGCGAAGGTGTAGCCACGCTCGAGCATGCGGGAGATCAGGTTGAGACGGACCAGATGCTCTTCGGAGTACCAGCCGGTGCGGCCGCGGATCGTCGGAGGCGGGAGCAATCCGCGGTCCTGATAGACGCGGATGTTGCGAACACTGACTCCCGACGCGTCCGCGAGCTCGTTGATCCGATACTCAGCCATGAATCAGAGTGTATTCGCCACCCATCGGGGATCCCGCCACTCCCTGCGGCGGATCGACTCGCCGGGTTTCAGCAGCACCCGACCCACAAAACTAGCGCCCGACCTTACGGAACCAGGACTTCCCCTGAATCGAGTCGACGCGGGGCCGCACGTCGACGATGTACACCAGAACCGCGACGACGCCGATCAGATAGAACAGCGAGGGCGCCTGGAAGAACCAGATGAACACCGTCGACGCGGCGAGGATCGCGACCCAGATGACCTTCGTCTGCTTATCGACGGCCCGGAAGGCGTCGGAGCGTTGGATCGACGCGTGGATCAGCGACACGATCGCCGCAACACCGGCGACGATGGTCAGCACCCACAGGATCAGGTTTTGGCCCGCAGCCATGAAGCTCACAAAGTTCACGAATCACACTCTAGTCGTGGTTGCCCGCGGTCGGGTCGGCGTCGTTCTCGCGGTTCTCGCGCTGGAACGACTCGTAGATCTCCAGCAGCATCTGCTTCTGCCGTTCGCTGATCGACGTGTCGATCAGCAGCGCGTCACGCACGGGACTCGCCGGGCGCTCCTCGAGGATGCCCGCTCGCACGTAGAGCACCTCGGCGGACACCCGCAGCCCCTTTGCGATCTGGGCCAAAACGTCGGCCGACGGTTTACGCAGCCCTCGCTCGATCTGGCTCAGGTACGGGTTCGACACGCCGGCGCGGTCGGCGAGCTGACGAAGCGAGACCTCGGCAGCCACACGCTGCGAGCGGATGAAGGAGCCGATGTCCTGCGCGGCCGTGGCCACCACGTCCTGCGCGGCATTGGCGACCGTCTCCACCGGGTTGCTCGACCCCTCGTCGCCTGTCGCCTCGTCAACCGTCGCCTCGACGATCTCGCGCGCGTCGTCGGACCCGGTGTTCGCGTCGTCGTCCGACGGGATTGGTTTGCTCTGCACTGCTTCTCACTCCCGATACTCGCTGCCCCATGCCAGTATCGGGGTGCGTGCTAGCTCGTGCAAGCAGTGACGTCAGCCGAAGATCAGCACCGACACCGTGTAGATCGCGAGTCCGGCCAACGAACCGACCACGGTTCCGTTGATCCTGATGAACTGCAGATCGCGCCCCACCTGCAGTTCGATCTTCCGGCTGGTGTCGTCGGCATCCCAGCTGCGCACGGTTTCGGTGATCACGGAGATGATCTCGCGGGAGTAGTTCGTCGCGACGTGGTTGGCCACCCGCGCGACCCAGCCGTTCATCTTCTCCTGCAGCGGACGGTCGTCGCGGATACGCGTTCCGAGTCGGATGACGGCGTCGGTCAGGGTGTTGCGCAGCGTGCTGTTGGGATCTTCGAGCATCTGCTCGATGACGGCCTTGCCGGTGTTCCATGCGGTCGACGCCGCGTCAGCGACCTCGGCACTCCCGACGAGGTCGTGCTTGATGCCCTCGAAGCGCTCGATCATCGCGGGATCGTGCTGGAGGTCGTGGGAGAACTGCTCGACGAACTGGTGCATCGACCGCCGCATCTCGTGCTCGGGGTCGGTCTTGACCTTGTAGGTGAAGTCGACGAGTTCGCGATAGATCTTGTCGCCGACGAGGTTGGTCACGAATTTCGGCTTCCACGACGGCCCCACATCCTGATCGACGACTCGCTCGATGAGGTCCTGGCTGCCGACCGCCCAGTCGTAGGCACGGTCACACAGCAATTGGAAGACCGGGTCGAGCCGGTCCTCGTCGACGAGCTGCTCGAGGATGCGGCCGATCGGCGGCGCCCACTCGGGTTCGGCCGCCCACTTCAACACGGCCTGGATGAACTGCTCGATGTCTTCGTCGCCGAGCATCTCCGAGGCCAACTTGATCGCGCGTGCCGCCTCATCGGAGATGCGCGGAGCGTTCGCGGGGTCGGCCAGCCACGTCGACACCCGACGGGGCATGTCGAGTTGTTCTGCACGTTCGACGACCACGGCCGGCGTCATGAAGTTCTCTTCGATGAACTCGCCGAGCTGATCTCCGATCTCGTCCTTCTTCTTCCGGATCAGAGCCGTGTGCGGCACCGGGATGCCCAGCGGATGCTTGAACAAGGCGGTCACAGCGAACCAGTCGGCGAGTCCGCCGACCATGCCCGCTTCCGACGCCGCGCGCACGTACCCCACCCACGCCGCCACGTTGGCACCGTCGCGATGCTCGAGGTAGCGCATGCAGAGGTAGACGATCGCAGCCACCACGAGGAAGCCGGTCGAGACCACTTTCATCTTGCGGAGGTCACGGCGCCGGCGCTGGTCACCCGGTCCGTCGGCGGCGCCGAATCCCGGCGACGACCCCTTCGCCCGCGCGGGCGTCTGCCCCGGTTGGCCGGAAACGTCCGGAATCACTGTCGACACTCAATAAGTTCTACCCTCTTCCGGGGATTAGGCTGGCCGGGTGATACCCAACCGCCCAAGCCCTGCGGCCGCGGCACGTACTGCGCTTTCGGCTGCTGCACACGTGACGCGCGGGGTCGAACAGGCGCTGCTCGGCGCGGTCACCGACGACACGGTCAAACCCGACGGGCGCAGGCAGCGGTGGGAGAAGCACAAACAGGATCGTCGGAGTGAGTTGACCGATGGCACGATCGACGCCGTGCGCGCGCTCGGAGCCGACGCCGGGATGGACGAGATCGCCACACACATCGGTGTCTCGAAGACCGTCCTCTACCGGTACTTCAGCGACAAGAACGACCTCGGAACTGCAGTGACCGTGCGCTTCTTCGAGACAACGCTGCTCCCCAGGTTGGCCGAGGCCATCTCCGACGACGCCGACGAGTACACGCTGACCAGAACGGTGATCGGCGTGTATGTGCGGGCAGTGGCCGACGACCCGGCGCTGTACCGGTTCGCACTGACCAACTCACCGACGTCGTCGGTCGGGACTGTCGAATCGGAGCGACTCGTCGCCCAGTTGCTGACGGCGGCGATCGTCCTGCGGATGGAAGAGCGCTCCGCAGACACCTCCGGGGCCAAGGTGTGGTCCCACGTACTCGTGGGCGGCATCCAGCGCGCTGTCGACTGGTGGATGACCGACCGCGACGTCTCCGTCGACGAGCTGATCGACTACCTGACGATGATGGTGTGGAGTTCGGTCATCGGGATCGCCGGGGTCGACGGGTCCCGCGAGCAGTTCATCTCCGACCCTCCCCCGCTGACACAACCGACGAGACCGGAGGAGGCTCACGTCGATGGGTGAGAACGACAAGAACGCGGGATGGACGCGACCCGCGACCGAGGCACTGCGGGCCACGACACTCGGGCCGATCGCCGAGTTCGACACCGGGTCCACCCCCGGCTTCGAGGGCGATCACGGGTACGGCACCCAGTTGCTCGCCGAACGCGGCGAGGTGCTCGCCGATCTACAGGAGTTGTTGTACGCCAACGGCCGATCCGGTGATCACCGCTCGGTGCTACTCGTGCTGCAGGGTATGGACACTGCGGGCAAGGGCGGGATCGTCCGACACGTCGGCGGTCTCGTCGATCCACAGGGCTTGTCGATCAAGGGTTTCGGTAAGCCCACACCAGAAGAGCTCGAGCACGATTTCCTGTGGCGCATCCGCAAGGCCGTGCCTCCCGCTGGGCATATCGGCATCTTCGATCGTTCGCACTACGAGGACGTACTTCCCGTGCGGGTACACAATCTCGTGCCGCAATCCGAATGGGAAGGACGCTACGAGACCATCAACGAGTTCGAGGATGATCTCGTCCAGACCGGAACGACCATCGTGAAGTGTGCACTGGTCGTCTCCAAAGGTGAACAGCGTAAACGCCTTGCCGAGCGACTCGACCGACCGGACAAGTACTGGAAGTTCAATCCGGACGACATCGACGAGCGACCGTTCTGGAACGACTATCTCGACGCCTACCAGGCGATCTTCGATCGCTGCGACTCCGACACAGCGCCCTGGTATCTCATTCCCGCGAACAAGAAGTGGTTTTCGCGCCTCGCGGTGTGTGAACTACTGATCTCCGCACTCGAAAGCCTCGACCTCGAGTGGCCAAAGGCCGACTTCGACATCGACGCCCAGAAGAAGAGGCTCGCGGCCTCCGACTGAGTTCGCGGTGGGCAGCCGATCAGGTCGACGGGTCGCGGCGTCGGAGCACCGTGTGCGCCACGAGTCCGACGACGAGCGCCCAGAACGCTCCCCCGATGCCCCAGAACGAGATCCCCGCAGCAGCGGTGACGAACGTGAGCGCGGCGGGAATTCGGTACTCCTCCTGCGCCAGCGCACCGACGAGCGCCGAGGCGAAGGTACCGAGCAATGCCAGTCCCGCAACCGTTTCGAGCAGACCGTGCGGCGCGATCGCCGTGATCGTGACCAACACGCCCGACAGCGCAGCGAGGATGAGATACGACACGCCCGCGGAGACTCCCGCGATCCACCGTCGGGAACGATCCGGTCCGGCCTCATCGCCCGCGGCGAGCGCTGCCGACAACGCGGCCAGATTGATCGCGTGACCACCGAACGGCGCGCCGACGACCGTGCCCGTGCCCGTGCCGAACATCGAAGCCCGCCAAGGGGTTTGGTAGCCGAACGACTTCAAGACCGCGACGCCCGGCACATTCTGCGAGGCCATCGTGACCACGTAAAGCGGGATCGCGATGCCGACGACCGCCGAGGCGTCGAAATGCGGTGTGGTCCAGGCGATCTGCGGCCACCATTCGGTGTGGGCCGCGGAGTCGACGCCGCGCACCGCAAGGTAGATCCCGATCACGACGAGCGCGGTCATCAGAGCGAGCGGCAACGCCCAGCGCGACAACCAGCGAGTGGCACATAGCCACACCACGAGAATCGGAATGGTCAGCAACGGTTGCACCGCAAGGGATTTGATCGGCGCAAGACACAGCGTCAGCAGCACGCCTGCGAGCATCGCCTGTGCGACAGGCGTCGGAATTCTTGCTATGAGATCACCGAGCGCGGGGATCAATCCTGTGGCGACGACGAGAACTCCGACGACGAGAAACGCGCCGACAGCGGCCGGCCAGCCCGCGTGGTAACTCGCACCCATCGCCGCGAGCAGGGCCGCGCCGGGCGTCGACCATGCCAGAGTGATCGGCATCCGATAGCGCAGGCACAGCACGATGATGCCGAGCGCGAATGTAGCCGTGAGCGCCAACAGACCCGACGCCGCCTGTGTCGACGACGCCCCGACGGCGCGAAGCCCGGACACGACGACCACAAACGACGAGGTGAAACCGACGAGCGCGGTGACGACGCCCGCGACGATCGGCTCGGTGTTCGACGCCTGCTGCTGTGCGGTCACGACGCCAGCATAGCGGTATCGTTCTGTAAACAGAACACTCGGTGCGAGACCGCACCGCGACCGACCAATGACGCGGAAAGGCAGGCACGTGGTCGAGGGAGTTGTGAGCGACTCGGAGCGTGACGATCGGCGAAGAGACGTCGGTGAGCGGATCTCGGCGCTACGGACCGAACGCGGACTCAGCCTGTCCGCGCTGGCCCGCGCCGCCGGGATCGGCAAGGGTTCGCTGTCCGAACTCGAAGCGGGACAACGCAACCCGACCCTCGACACGCTCTACGCCGTGGCGGGCCCCCTCGGCGTGCCACTGACGGCCCTCCTCGGCGAGGCGTCGGGAACCGAGGGCGACGGCACGCACCTCACCGCACGGCTGCTCCACGTCGAACATCACGACGACGGTTCGACGACGGAGGTCTTCTGGCTCCACGTCTCTTCCGGAGGGGTACGACGCTCCCCGTCGCACGGCGCCGGCGTCGTCGAACATGTCCGAGTGGTCCGCGGAAACCTCGTCGCCGGGCCCGAGGGCGACGAAAGGGCCGCGGCCGCAGGCGAATCCCTGCAATGGATCAGCGACCGACCGCACACCTACCGCACCGACGACGACGTCCTCGCCGTACTCACCATCGACTCACCTGCCTAGCTTCGGTCGTCGGCGCGACCCCGTTGCGTTCGCGCGAACCCAACCCAGGTCGCGGGAACGGAACGACGTCGCGAAAAATCGAGGGAACCGCGCACGGGTCCGCTGCGTCAAAAGACGCATGCTCCCCGAACTCGACTTCCCGACCGATCGCCACGGACTAGTCCGCCGCAAGGCCGCTCTGCGCAATAACATCTCCGACGGCCAGCTCGCAGCCGCGATCTCGGCCGGAATTCTCATCCGGTTGGCCGACGGGGTCTTCGCCGTCTCCAGCGACGAGCTCACCGACGGCGACGACGGGGGCGATCGCCTGTATCGCCTGCGGACCATCGCGGTCGCGACGTCGTCGAAGAGCACCGGACCGAGAGTGCTGAGCCACTGGTCCGCGGCCGCGCTGCACGGTCTCCCGACACTGAAACCCGACCACGAGCTGGTGCACTTCGCGAACGGCGGCACGAGCGGCGGATTCATACGCGGGCGACGCCACGTTCATTCCGCATTCGTGGCGCCCGAGCAGACGATGTCGATCGACGACCTGGCGTTGACAACCCTGGAGCGGACAGCCGTCGACATCGCACTGAGCGGGACCTTCGCCCAGGGGGTGGTCGTGTTCGACGCCGCGCTCCGCCTCGGCGCCGACCGCGACGCGATGCGCAAATTACTCAACGGTCGACGTCGTCGAGGCGTCCGCGGCGCACGACAGGCGCTCTCCGTCGCCGACGGCCGTTCGGAAAGCGTCGGTGAGTCGTGGAGCAGAGCACAGATCATCGAGGCCGAGTTACCCATGCCTCGTCTCCAGCACACGTTCCACGTCAACGGACGCGACTACCGCACCGACTTCGATTGGGCGGCGACTCTGATCGGCGAGTTCGACGGGATCAACAAGTACGGTATGCGTCCCGGCGAGACTGCACGCGAGGCGCTGATCCGAGAAAAGAAGCGCGAAGCCGATCTCGCACTCCTCCACGCGACCCTCGTGCGCTGGACATGGGGAATGCTCGAGCGCGACGAGATGGTGCCACTGGTGCGCACCAGGCTTCTCGATCTCGGGCTGATGGCCGCATGACCCCCACAACGCACATTCCCGCGAACCAAGTCCGTTGCCGCGACCGAAATGTCGGTCGCGGCAACGAATCGAGTTCGCGGGAATGCGAGTAGATGTGGCCAGAAACTAGCTGGTGCTCTTCTTGGCCGGGGTCGACTTCTTGGCCGGGGTCGACTTTGCCGGAGCGGTGCTGGTGCGCTTGGCGGCAATCTTCTTGGCGGGCGAGGCATTCGCGGTGCGCGCCTTGCCCTCGACCTTGCCTGCGGCACCGTCGATCTTCGACGCTGCGGTCGCGCTACGAGCCTTGGCGGTCTTGCCGGCCTCGGTGACCGCCGCGCTTGCCTCGTCGAGCTTCTCGTTCACCTCGAGAGCAGCTTCCTCGACCTTGTCGTTGAGATCGTCGACGGCGTCGTCGAGGGCATCGCCGGCTTCGCCGACGCGGGTACTGACCAGCGTGGCGAGCTTGGAAGCCTGCTCACCGACGGCGCGAGTCTGATGCGAGACCACACCGAGTGCGTCCTCGGTCAGATCGACGGCGTCGTTGTAGGTCTTCTCCGCGCGGGTCAGACCCTCCTGCACGATCGGCTGCTGCCACAGACGGCCGACAGCCTCTTCGCCGCGCTCGGCGAGCGAGGTGTAGACGCTCGTGGCGAACTCGACGTAGCCGTCGGCGAGCTTGCGCAGCTCCTCCGGCGACAGCTTGGTGCGCAGGTCGTCGATGGTCGACTCGATGGTGCCCGGAAGTTCCTCGGGCAGAGCGTTCAGACGGCCGCGGGTCTCCTCGAAGCGGGTCTGGGCGGTCTCGCCTGCAGCCTCGGTGCGCTCCTTGATCTGCGTGACGGCGTCGCTGACCTGCTTGAGTGCAAGGTCGCCCGCGCCAACCACGGCATAGAACGGGCTGGGCAGATTGCGTTCGGTGGTGGTCATGGCGATCTCCTTAGTCAATTGGTCACCAAAAAATGTTGCAGCACAAGGCATATCGAGGAGGCAACCACACTGTCACTTCTGGTCTCGATAGGTGCCGCACCAGCACTTGTAGTGGTTCCATAAGCCAGTATGCCACGTTTGCTAGCTATTGCAAGCAATCTGCTAGCACTATTTGCGGGATCGCTGTGATACCGCCCACAATCAGAATCGCGCCTGCGGATCGTCGGCGTATCGATAAAAGCCGCGACCCGACTTCTTACCGAGATGCCCGGCCTCCACCATGCGCAGGAGCAGCGGAGTCGGTGCGTACAGCGCCTCTTTCGATTCCGCATACATGCGGTCGGCGATCGCTGTGACGGTGTCCAATCCGACCATATCCGCAAGCCGCAGCGGACCCATCGGATGCGCGCAGCCGAGCACCATGCCTCGGTCGACGTCCTCGACATCGGCGAATCCGTTCTCCACCAACCGAATTGCCGACAGCAGGTAGGGCACCAGCATCGCGTTCACCACGAACCCGGACCGATCGGCAGACGCAATGACCTGCTTGCCGAGCACGGCGTTGGCGAAAGCCTCTGCGCGCGTGACGATGTCGGCTTCGGTATGCAACGTCGACACCAACTCGACGAGCGGCAGTACCGGGACCGGGTTGAAGAAGTGCAGACCGATCACCCGCGCCGGATTCTGGGTGGCCATGCCCAGCGTGATGATCGGAATGGACGACGTGTTGGACGCCAGGACAGCGCCGGGATCGCGCACGATCTTGTCGAGGGCCGCGAAGATCTCGGTCTTGACGGTCTCGTCCTCGACGACGGCCTCACAGACCACCTGCCGATCGGCGAAATCGTCGAGTTCGGTGGTGAATCGCAGTCGCATCGACGCCTGTTCAAGTTCCCGCTCGGTGAGCTTGCCGCTCGACACTCCCCGCTCGAGCGAGCGCAATATCCGCGACCGACCGCCGGCGACGAGTTCGCGCGAAGGTTCGTAGACCAGTACGTCGGCATCGGAGCGAGCGCACACCTCGGCGATCCCCGCACCCATCTGGCCCGCACCGACCACACCGACACGCCACGCCTCAGACACACTCGCTCCGCTCAGATTTCGTTTGGTGACAACAGATCTCGCGGGCACATGGGTAACTCGCCGGGAACGCCCACGAGTGCCGAATATGCCAACAGGCGGCCCGCAACGTAAGTCGCGGGCCGCCTGTCGATTCGCAAAAGCTCCGGAGAGGCGGACGAGTCCGCAACGTAAAGCTGCGGGCCGCCTGGGCTGGAGCAGACCTCGAAGAGGCGGACTAGTTCCTAGTGGAACTGGCCTTCCTCGGTGGAGCCCTTCAGAGCAGCGGTCGAGGTGTTGGGGTCGACCGTGGTGGCGATGCGGTCGAAGTAGCCCGCACCGACCTCGCGCTGGTGCTTGGTGGCGGTGTAGCCACGAGCCTCAGCAGCGAACTCGCGCTCCTGCAGGTCGACGTAAGCGGTCATCTGCTCACGGGCGTAGCCGTAAGCGAGATCGAACATCGAGTAGTTGAGGGCGTGGAAGCCGGCGAGGGTGATGAACTGGAACTTGAAGCCCATCGCGCCGAGCTCGTTCTGGAACTTCGCGATGGTCGCGTCGTCCAGGTGCTGCTTCCAGTTGAAGGAAGGCGAGCAGTTGTAGGCCAGGAGCTGGTCGGGGAACTCGCTCTTGACGGCCTCGGCGAACTGGCGAGCCAGCTCGAGGTCGGGCTTGCCGGTCTCCATCCAGATGAGGTCGGCGTACGGAGCGTATGCCTTGGCACGCGCGATGCAGGGCTCGATGCCCTTCTTCACGTTGTAGAAGCCCTCGGTGGTGCGCTCACCGGTCACGAACGGCTTGTCGCGCTCGTCGACATCGGAGGTGATGAGGGTTGCAGCCTCGGCGTCGGTACGAGCGACGACGACGGTCGGGGTGTTGGCAACGTCGGCAGCGAGGCGAGCCGAGGTCAGGGTGCGGATGTGCTGCTGAGTCGGGATGAGCACCTTGCCACCGAGGTGGCCGCACTTCTTCTCCGAGGCGAGCTGATCCTCCCAGTGGGTGCCTGCGGCGCCGGCCTTGATCATGGCCTTCTGCAGCTCGTAGACGTTGAGGGCGCCACCGAAGCCGGCTTCGCCGTCGGCCACGATCGGCACGACCCAGTTGTCGACCGAGTTGTCACCCTCGACGCGGGCGATCTCGTCGGCGCGCAGCATCGCGTTGTTGATGCGCTGCACGACGGCAGGCACCGAGTTTGCCGGGTAGAGCGACTGGTCGGGGTAGGTGTGGCCGGAGAGGTTCGCATCACCGGCGACCTGCCAACCTGAGAGGTAGATGGCCTTGAGGCCCGCGCGCACCTGCTGCACGGCCTGGTTACCGGTCAGCGCGCCGAGCGCGTTGATGTAGTTGTCGCTGTTGACGCCTTCCCACAGGATCTCGGCGCCACGACGAGCGAGGGTGTGCTCCTCGACGACGGTGCCCTGGAGCTCGGCAACCTGCTCGGCAGTGTATTCGCGCGTGATGCCCTTCCACCGCGGGTTGGTGTCCCAGTCCTGCTGGATTTCCGCGGCGGTGCGGGGCTTTCCGACGTTGCTCATTAGCCACTTCGCTTTCGTTGTGCTGCTCGTCCCGATCTCCCGAGACGAATGCTTGTCCGGCTCACAGAGACCGGGGCCTATCTGGACCCGGCCGAAGCTGCCAAGGAATGCACCCAGGCCGGATGATGTCAGGCCTCCGAGCGCGCGTCGCGTCCGCAAATGTGATGACCACCACAGGATGGGGTCGGAGTTTGCGAACTCTTCGGCACTTCCCGGAAACGCCTGACTCAAGGGTGCCATACCGAAAACACGCAGGTCCAATCCCCTTTGACTGCAAAAATGCGCCAACCATGTGGCGAAGATTTGCAAATTTTGCAAATCTGGAGATGTGAAGAGTCGTCAGCGGGGCGTTAAAAAGTACGCGCGTACTGCGTTTTCTCCGCACACTCCGCTGACGGTCGGCATGCGCAAGAGCATCAAGCCGACGCCCACTGGAAAGACTCCCGACACCTCACATGTGGCGTGTTTCACACCGAGGTTCCAGGTGCACCCGGCCGCGGCCGGGCCTCGTCACCGTGTGGTCGGTCATCTCGCGGCCGCTTTCAGTGCTGTGCCGAACAGATCGACGAACGCCGACGACGACATCGGCTCCACCGCGTCGGCAGGCGGATTCTGCGCCCGGCCGCCCGGACCGTTCACCGTGAGACTGACCGTGAACACCGAACCTCCTGGACGCTTCACGAGCGCATATCCGACATATCCGACCTGCTTTCGCACTGTCGAATCCGGCAGCGTCGTCGACACATCCGATCGCGAGAGAAAAGCACGTTCGACGCTGAGTCCGCCGGGACTCTTCGCGACCTCCGGCGGGTCGGGCAGCGTCGTCGACTCGGTGGTGACCGTCGCACCCGCAAGACTTCCCGCCGCAACAGTGGTGTGCGTCCTGCGGCACTGCGCAGTCCTCGTGCGGATGTCGTCGTCGATGTCGCGTCGAACAGTGGATACCAGCTCGACGAGCCCGACGTCGGCCGCGCTCGCTGCCAGCACCGCAGAGTTCGACGCGCTGACCTTCTCGGTGAACGCCGTGTCCGCAGTGGCGCGGCACTCCTGTGGCATCACCGTGTCGGCGCGTGCCGCGACCAGTTGCGCACGGTCGGAGTCCACGAGGTCGGAGACGGTCAGTTGCGTCGTCGCGAAACCCGACGGCAACTGCGCGGGCCGAAGCAGCAGGTCGGCGGGAGCGACGGCCGCGGCGGTCGAGACCGCGTCATCATCGCCGCAGCCGGCGAGTGTTGCAGCAACACAGGCGAGCAGCGTCGCTGCCACCCACCGTCGAACCCACCGCCCACGCACGGGGTCACCGTACCCTGAGCGGGTCCGACGAAATGGCGACCTGTGAACTGCGGTGAGCTATGAACAGCAGTGAGCTATGAACGGCGGTGACCTATGAACAACAGGGCATATGTCGGATCGCGCTTACGTCAGCTTCGCTCCGAACGCGGGCTGTCGCAGGTGGCGTTGGCCCAGACGTTGCGCATCTCCGCGTCGTATCTCAACCAGATCGAACACGACGCCCGGCCGCTCACCGCATCCGTGTTGGCGCGGATCACCGAGGCGTTCGGAGTCGACGGCGGGTTCTTCGACTCCCAAGACGACGTGCGACTCGTCGCAGAACTGCGTGAGGCGCTGCTCGACGACGACATCGAGGCCGCCCCGACAACCGCCGACCCCCAGGAGATCGCGGCGATGGTCTCGGCCCACCCAGACATGGCGCAGGCGATGGTGAATCTGCATCGCCGCTACCGGATCGCGATCGACCAGCTCGCCGCGGCGACCGACGAACGCAGTGACCGCGCCATGCGCGGATCGATCACCGCGCCCCACGAAGAGGTGCGCGACTATTTCTACCAGCGCCGCAACTACATTCACGCACTCGATGTCGCGGCAGAAGAGCTCAACGCGCGCATGCGGATGCATTCCGGCGACGTTCGACGCGAGATCGCCGACCGGCTCGAACGCGTCCACGGGGTGACGATCGCGCCGCGCGTCGACCTCGGCGACTACCTCCTGCACCGATTCGACCCCGCGACAAGACGTCTCGAGGTCTCGGCAGCGCTGTCGGCCGGCCAGCGCGCATTCAAACTCGCCGCAGAACTCGCGCTCGTCGAATTCGACGATCTGCTCACCGAATTGGTCGACGAGGCGAACTTCACCAACGACGAGGCACAGGCGCTCGCGAAGACCGGACTGGCAAACTACTTCGCGGCCGCAGTGCTGTTGCCCTACACGCAGTTCCACGGCGCGGCAGAAGATTTCCGCTACGACATCGAACGTCTCTCGGCGTTCTATGCGGTCTCCTACGAGACCATCTGCCACCGACTCTCGACGCTGCAGCGACCGAACCTCCGTGGCGTACCGTGGTCATTCGTCCGCGTCGACCGCGCGGGAAACATGTCGAAACGCCAGTCCGCCACAGGATTTCACTTCTCGTCGAGCGGCGGCACATGCCCACTGTGGAACGTCTACGAGACGTTCGCCTACCCCGGAAAGATCATCACGCAGATCGCCGAAATGCCTGACGGCCGTGACTACTTCTGGGTCGCGCGCACGGTGGAGAGGCGGGCCGTGCGATATGGCCAGCCGGGCAAGACGTTCGCGCTCGGACTCGGCTGCGAGCTGCGCCACGCTGCTCGTGTCATCTATTCGGACGGACTCGAAATCGGCCCTCAGGCGCGAATCACGCCGATTGGTGCGGGATGTCGCGTGTGCGAACGACAACATTGCGCGCAGCGCGCATTCCCACCACTCGGCTCGAGCCTGCGGGTCGACTCCCACCGCAGCAGCGTGTCGCCCTACATGTCGCTCTGACGCAGTCACGCTTCCTCGACAACTCTTCTTGTCGCACAAGCGGACCCCGGTCCGAGGGTTACAGATCCATCACAGGTCGTACGTCGTAGCCATTTGTGGATCAATCGATCAGTATGCGCCCTATGGTGGGCGCGGGAGAGGGGAAGCAGCCGTCGGGGGTGCTTCCCCTCTCCCGGTCTGGAGGCACGACGCCATGCGTTCATCACGGCGACATTCATTACGGCGAAACTCTGCCATCGCCGCCTTCGTGCTGGCGTGTGTTGTCGTCGCGATTGCACCGGGCATCGCTGCCGCGGATCCGCCGAACATGATGGGCATCCCCCAGCAGATCCCCGATGCCATCGACCACGTGGTACCCGCACCGCCCTTTCCGCATCTGTCGAGAATTCCGTTGCGCGCACAGTCACCCGGATTGTCTTGGCGGACAAAGGAATTTCGCGAGGCCACGCTCCCTACCCCGACCGGGGATCCCATATTCGACCGCTGGCCGTCGAACCTCGGTTCCCTCCGCCCCGGCACCGTTCGTCGAACAGTGTCGGCTCGGCGCGAACGCTCAGTACCGTGAGGTGCTCGGCGAGCACGTCACCGCTGCCGTGATCGGCTTTCCGGATGCGATGCGTTGGCTCGACGCGCGACTACGTGGCTCACCTGCACGCAGCGGTTGCCCACATAGCTGATCGGTTCAGGCGGTGTCGGGTTCAGTCGGTGACGTCTCGCGGCGGTGATGGGTTCAGTAGACGAGCACGCGCACGTTCTCGGCGACGCACGCGGGCTTCTCGACACCGTCGATCTGCACCGTGCTGCGCACCACCATGGTCACCCCGGCGGGGCTGTCGTCGATCGAGACGATCTCGGCGTTGGCCCGGATTCGCGATCCGACCTTGACCGGGCTGGGGAAGCGGACCTTGTTCAGTCCGTAGTTGATCACCAGCTTGGGCCCGTTCACGGTGAAGATGTCGCCCGCCAGCAGTGGGAGCAGCGACAGCGTCAGGTAGCCATGCGCGATCGTCGCGCCGAACGGCCCGTCCTTCGCACGCTCGGGGTCGACGTGAATCCACTGGTGATCGCCGGTCGCATCGGCAAATGCGTCGATGCGCTCCTGCGTGACCTCCAACCAGTCGCCGTACCCCAGATCCTCGCCGATCGCCGCTGTCAGCTCAGAGATGCTGTTGAACGTCCGTGGTGTGATGTCCGTCATGAATTCCGTAGTCTACCGTTGCGATCATGACGACCAGTGAAGGTGACGTGGCAACCGGTCCGCGTGTTGCGCCCGGAACATTGAGCGACCTCGGACTCATCAACTGGGTGTTCGCGAGGGGCGCGGCACGCGTCATCGGGGTGCGCGACGCTCACGTCTTCTCGACTCTGGGGCGCACACGCGGACTCTTCCGCGCATGGCTCTACTACTCCAGCAGGCTGATGCCGTTCGGCTCACTCTCGCGGCGTGAGTCCGAGATGGTGATCATCCGCGTCGCGCACTTGCGCGGCAGTGACTACGAACTCGACCACCATCGCCGCCTCGGCAAACGCGCAGGCATCGATGACGCCGAGCTCGCACGGATCATCGCCGGACCCGACGCCGGCTGGGGTGACCGGGAGAAGTGGATGCTGCAGGCCGTCGACGAATTGATCGCCGACAAGGACATCAGCGAGACCACCTGGACGTCGCTGCGTCGACATCTCGACGAACGCCGGGCCATCGCCTTCGTTCTGCTCGCGCTGCAGTACGACTCGTTGGCCACCACGCTGCACACCTTGCGGGTCCAGCGCGACGACCGCGTGTGAGGCTCCCACGATGACCCCGCTGGCCCAGCGGGCCATGAACAATCGACTGTTCAGCGAAGTCTATGAACGACTGTGGCGACCGGCGTTCACCCGACTGTTCAGTCTCGGCGGGTCGTCGACCGAGGTCGCCGATCGCGCGCTGGTTGCGCATCTGGCGCGCCGCGGTGAACGCAGCATCCTCGACGTCGCGTGCGGCCCGGGCAACTACACGCGGCGGCTGTCAGCGGCGCTCACCGGCGACGGCCGTTGCGTCGGCATCGACTTCTCGCCGACGATGCTGGCCAAGGCCGCGGCCACAAACAGCGGCCGACGAGTCGCCTACATTCGCGCCGACGCACATTCGATTCCGTTCGGCGACAACACCTTCGACTCCGTCGTGTGCCTGGCGGCGCTGTATCTGATCCCCGACCCGCTGCCGGTGATCGACGAACTGGTCCGGGTCGCCAAACCAGGTGGCGAGGTCGCGGTATTCACTTCGGTCGTCACCAACCTGACCGGACTGCCGGGAGTCCGAACCGTCACCGCGCTCACCGGGTATCGGATCTTCGGCCGCGCCGAGATCGTCGATCGCCTGCGGGCGGCCGGAGCGGTCGACGTCGAGCAGACCATCACCGGGCAGGGGCAGTTCGTCCTCGCCCGGCTACCCACCGAAGAAGACCGCCCCTGAATGTGTGTTGAATCGAAGGATGTGTGCGCTGCAGCACCCACATCCTTCGATTCGACACACATCTAGACGCCGAACTGCGCGCGCCGTTGACCTCTCACGCTCAGATCGCCTGCGGCGCGCGGGTTTCGGCCGCGCGCACCAGCGGTGCCACTCCCT
The DNA here is from genome assembly GCF_002500165.1 of Gordonia sp. UBA7860. Lineage (NCBI taxonomy): Bacteria > Bacillati > Actinomycetota > Actinomycetes > Mycobacteriales > Gordoniaceae > Gordonia > Gordonia sp. UBA7860. The sequence continues at coordinate 51,848 of NZ_DLSO01000085.1, forward strand.
CCGCGAACCAGTACGCCTCCTCGATGTGCGGCTGACCGGACAGGATGAAGTGGTCGACGCCGAGCGCGCGGTACTCACCGATGAGGTCGGCCACCTCGGAGTGGCTTCCCACAAAAGCGGTGCCGGCACCGGGCCGCACCAGTCCGTAACCCGCCCACAAACCGGGGTACACCTCGAGATTCGCGAGGTCGGCGTTCAACGACAGTTGTCGACGCTGACCCTCCGACTCGGACTGCAGAAGCCGTTCTCTCGCAAGGGCAATCACGTTCGGGTCCATGCGGTCGACCAGCTTGCGGGCTTCCGCCCACGCCTCTTCGCGCGTGTCGCGGGTGATCACATGCGCACGGATGCCGAATGAGAGTGTCCGGCCGTGCTTCGCCGCGCGGGCACGCACGTCGTCGATCAGTGCGGCTACCTTGTCCGGCGGTTCGGTCCACGTGAGGTACGTGTCGACGTGTGCCGCAGCAACTTCCCGCGCGGCGTCGCTTGCGCCACCGAAGAACACGGCAGGCGCTGGTTGCGGTGGCCGTGAAACGGTGGCGCCGGTGACGTCCAAGTACTCGCCGACGAAGTCGTACGGTGTCCCCGACCACGCCCCGCGCACAATCTGTAGGAACTCCGCGGTACGGGCGTACCGTTCCTGCTTGCTGAGGCGATCGCCGAAGCGCTCCTGCTCTTCCCGGTCGCCGCCGGTCACGATGTTCAATGCCAATCGCCCACCGGACAGTTCGGCAAACGTCGCGGCCTGCTGGGCAGCCAAAGTAGGCGTGATCAATCCTGGCCGGAACGCGACGAGGAACTTCAGCCGAGTGGTCTCCTGAATGAGCGCCGCGGTGGTCACCCACGCATCCAGACACCAGGTTCCGGTCGGGGTGAGCACCGACTCGAATCCCAACTTCTCGGCGGTCTTGGCGACGAGAGTCAGGTACTCGAGATCGGGGGCACGGTGTGCCGACGCGGTGCCGAGGACACCGGACGATTGCAGCGCACCGAACACCTCTCGACCGTCGCCCGACGTCGGCAGAAACCAGTGGAATGACGCACTCATCGGGCAGGCTCCTCAACAGCTGTAACGTTGGTGTCTCGACTTCCGACGCCGAGGTGGCCGAGCACTCGTTCACGCAGTTCGACGACGCGCTGATCGTCTCGATGGCGGGGACGTTCGACGTCGACCGCCACGTCGTACGCGATGGCGCCGTCCTCGAGGACGAGCACACGGTCGGCAAGCACCACGGCCTCCTCGACATCGTGAGTCACGAGCAGCGCGGCGAATCCGTGTGTGCTCCACAGCCTTGTGAGCAGTGTGTGCGCTTCGATCCGGGTGAGCGCATCGAGTGCACCGAATGGTTCGTCGAGCAGTAGTACTTCTGGATTGCGCACCAACGCACGAGCGAGCGACGCGCGCTGGGCTTCTCCACCGGAGAGCGTCAGCGGCCAGGCGTCGACGCGATGCGATAGTCCGACCTCGTCGAGCGCCGTCGCCGCACGCGCTGCGGCATTTCCGCCGGAGAGGTTGAGCGACACGTTCTTTCGGACGTTGCGCCACGGCAGCAGCCTAGGCTCCTGGAATGCCACCGCGCGCGATCCGTCGACCTCGAGTCGACCACCGTGCTGGTCGTCGAGCCCGGCGATGATCCGCAGCAACGTCGACTTGCCCGATCCCGATCTGCCGACGAGTGCCACGATCTCGCCGCTGTGCAGTGTCAGATCGATGCCGTGCAACACCTCGACGTTGCCGAAGGAACGGGTGATCCCCTGTGCACGTACAACTGTCTCCCCACTCATCGACTCACCCTCCATCGGAGCAGCCATGCCTCGAGGCCGCGGACAATCGAATCGCTGAAGAGACCCAGCAATGCGTAGATCACCAATCCGAGCACGATGATGTCGTTGCGGAAGTAGGTGCGCGCATTCATGACCAGGTAGCCGAGCCCTGCGTCGGCGTTGATCTGCTCCGCAACGATCAGCGACAGCCACGCGACACCGAGCGACAGACGAAACCCGGTGAGGGCGCTGGGCATCGCCCCGGGGAGAATCACGTTGCGTGCCAATCCGAGTCGACCGAGACCCACCGAGCGACCCGCCTCGATGAGTTTCGCATCGACGCCGTGGATACCCGACACCAGATTGAGGTACAGCGGGAACAGTACGCCGAGCGCCACCATGTAGACCTTGGGCTCCTCCCCGATACCGAACCACACGACGAACAACGGGATGAGCCCGAGGAACGGCACGGTGCGGAGCATCTGCAGTGGCGGGTCGATGGCCAGATCTGCGATCCGGAAGAAGCCGACGAGCAGACCGAGCGCGACTGCCAACACCACGCCGAGCGCCAGTCCGATGCCGACACGCTGCAGCGAAACTCCCAGCGCCGCTTGCAGTTCTCCTGTGCCCCACAGTTCACGCGCCGCCGCCCACACCTGTGTCGGCGGAGACAGCTTGCTGGCCGGAATGACGCCGTTGGTCGATAGCACCTGCCAGGCGATCAGCAGGACGAGCGGTGAGATGAGCCGCAGCCACGGACCGACCGACAGGCGCGTGCGCCGTCGGCTCGGCGCACGACGACTGCCTGCGTCGGCGTCACCCCGGATCGCAGTGGCCGAGCCCGCGACTGCCCCCGTCATCAGTTCGTGCCCGCGAGTGCGCCGTTGAACTGGTTGTCGAAGTAGTCGGCTGCCCTGGGCTTGTTGGGGATCACCTTGGCGTTGGCGAACAGGTCGATGAGGTGTTGATGCTTGGCGATCTGCTCATCACCGATCGGGACCAGAGAACCGGAAGACGTCGAGAATGTCGCTTGCGCAACGGGTTCGGGGAGCTTGGTGAGCTTGCTGTAGATCGGAATCCACTGGTCCTCATGGGTCACCGACCACTTGTTCGCTCGCGCGAGACGGCCGATGAGATCGCTGATCGCCTTCTGCTTCGCCGAGTCGCCGAGCGACGCCGACGAGGCGAGGTAGTACGCCTGCTGGGTGACCAAGCCGGCGCCGTCGGAGATGACCTTGGCTCCGTGCTGCGAGATCGCCACTTGCGCAAACGGATTCCAGACTGCCCAGGCGTCGACCTGGCCGTTGGTGAAGGCGGAGAGGCCCTCGGTGGGCGTCAGGTAGGTCTGCTGGATGTCACCGGGCTTGAGGCCCGCCTTGTCGAGGAGCGCGAGCACGAGTCCGTTGGAGCTCGATCCCTTGGTGAAGGCGACCTTCTTGCCCTTGAGGTCTGCGATCGACTTCACCGACGAGCCGCTCGGAGCCAGCAGGAAGTCGCCGGGCTTCTCGCGTGACTGGACCGCCACGATCTTCAGGGGCGCGCCGCTGGCCTGCGCGAAAACCGGTGGCACATCCCCGGTTCCACCGATGTCGACCTTGCCGGCCGCTGCGGCTTCGAGCAGTGGCGGACCCGACTCGAACGAAGCCCAGTCGATGTCGTAGGGCAGGTCCTTCAGCTCACCGGATGCTTCGAGGAGCGACTGGGTCTGCTTGACCTGATCGCCGACGGTGAGGGTGATGCGTTGCGCCGATGTCGACTGGCCACCGCTACCTGAATCATCGGAAGAGCATCCGCTCACAGACAGCGACAGCGCAGCTGCGAGTCCGACGGCCAATGCGCCCCAACGTTTCCTCGACACGGTACTTCCTTTCCAGACCACCCCCGCGGGTGTCGATGTTGGGAAGAATTGTCGGCGCCGGTGTGGCGATCACACCAATCACCGCCACCGTCGGACACGGAGGCCGGTCGCATCGGCCCAGCTCAGCTGCGCCGCAAAGATTTTCACTCACCGCGACCGAAAGAACCGTTGGGTTCAGCTCGGCACAGCACTGCCGATCATCGAGGCATCAATGCGTCGGCGATTGCGCAGCACGGGCAGCGAGTCACGCACACATCGGACAGCCGCCGTGTCTATATTGGCGACCAACAGGTCGGGGCCGCTGCCGAGCTGACCGACCACCGCCCCTGAAGGGTCACAGACCAGGCTGTGTCCGACACCTAAAGGCGCAGTGCCGGTGATGATTTCGCCGCTTGCCGCCGGGTCAGCCTGTCCGCAGGCCGCGACGAACGTCGTAGAGTCCAGCGCCCTCGCCCGTGCCAGGAGCGTCCATTGATCGGCCTTGCCTTCGCCCGCACCCCAGGACGCTGATACGACCACGAGGTCTGCCCCCGCGGCCGCGAGCTCTTGGATCATCGCCGGGAACCGAATGTCGTAACAGGTCGCGAATCCGATGGTCACGCCTTTCACCTCCGCGGTGACCAGGTGATCACCCGCCGACACGGTGTCGGATTCCGAGTATCCAAACGCATCGTAGAGATGAATCTTGTCGTAGTGGGTGCGCGTTTCGGGCCCCGTGATCAACAGAGTGTTGCGCACTCTTGGTCCGTCGCCCGGCGTGAACATGCCTGCGACGACCGTGACCCCCGCCTCCGCCGCGATCTCGTCGACAGCACGCGCCCAGTCCCCGGAGATCGGCTCTGCAATCTCGGCAAGGGGGACCCCGAATCGGCACATCATGGCCTCCGGAAAGACGACAACATCAACTCCGAGTGCCGCGGCATCGCAGACGTGACGTTTTATGATCCTCAAATTCGCGGCCGGGTCGGTGCCACTGCTGACCTGTGCGAGCCCGATGCGCAGTTGCGGGTTTGACGTCGTTCTCATTGAATCCTCCTGGATAGGTCCGCGACCACGGGTTGTAATTGGGGTATACATAAGGTATGCAAAGTCCGTCCGGCCGGGACAAGGCATACGAGTACGTGCGCGACGTCGTACTCACGTCCCCCGCGGCCGCTGGTGCATTTCTCAATGAACAAGACCTGGCGACGCAGATCGGGGTCTCCCGCACGCCGGTCCGTGAGGCATTGCTGATGCTGCAGGCCCAGGGCCTCGTCGAGTTGGTGCCGAAACGTGGCGCGCACGTCCCGCCGATGTCCGGTCGCCAGTTGCGCGAATTGATGGATCTGCGCGGCGTTCTTGAACGCCACGCGGCGTCGATCGCACTGCGCACCACGTCGGCGCCGGTAGCCCAGATGCGCGCGATCCTGGCTGAACAGCATCAACTTGCCGACGCGCCGAGCGATGGAGCCGCGAAACAATTCATCGACCTCGACGGTTCGTTCCACATGGCACTGATCGACGCAGCCGGAAGCGAGCTGCTGTCGACGACCTACGCCGGGCTGCGGTCGCGTCAGCTCCGTGCCGGTCTGACGGCGTTGTCCACGACGCCGGATCGGCAACAGTCGGTCTGCCGAGAACACGGCGCGATCGTCGATGCGCTTGCATCCGGAGACGAATCGGATGTCGGAAATGCCATAGACGCGCATCTGGAGATCACTCTGCAGGCACTGCTGCGGGGTTGATTCTGCGCAGGGACGCATCCTCGGCTTCAGCGCGGTCCGGGTCTCGCCCGATCGCCAGTCCGATGAGAGTCAGCACACCGACGAGACAGATGTACCCGACGATCGGCACCCAGTTATCGGTCTTGTCGAGCAAGAACGTAAAGATCAGGGGCGCCAGCGCGCCGCCGAACACTCCGGCGATCGTGTACGCCAACGAGCTTCCCGTGGACCGCAACCGAACCGGAAACTGCTCGGTCACGAACGCAGCCTGCGGTCCGTACATGAACGAGTGGAACACCAGTCCGACCGTCACGCCGAGGATGAGCAACGGCAGCGAGTTTCCGCGGACGAGCACAAAGAAGAGAACACTCCCTGCGACGCCGCCAACGGCCGCGATGGCATACAGCAGTCGGCGGTTCACCCGATCGGACGCCGCCCCTGCCAACGGAATGAGGCCGAGCTGAAATGCCGATCCGATGAGAATCGCGATGAGCACATCTCCACGGTCGAATCCCAGCTTGTTGACCCCATAGGTGATGGAGAAGACTGTGAACAACGCGTACATCACATCTGGCGCAATACGCGAGAGTATCGCCGACACAAGCGGTTTGGTCTGAGTACGGAAGACTTCACTCACCGGGGCATCGGAACGATCATCGCTGTCCTGGAGCGCTTTGAAGACAGGTGTGTCTTCCAGACGCAGTCGAATCCAAAGTCCGAAAGCGACAAGTACCGCCGAGAGCAGAAACGCGATTCTCCAGCCCCACGACTCGAACTGGGACTCGGTGAGGGTGAGGGTCAATAGCGCGAGTGCACCGTTGGCGAGGAGATTTCCCGCGGGCGGACCGATCTGCGCTGCCGACGACCAGAAGCCTCGCTTCTCCGGCGGGCCGTACTCGCTGGAGAGCAGCACCGCACCACCCCATTCGCCGCCCACCGCAACTCCCTGCGCGAACCGCATGACGACCAGGATGATCGGGGCTACGACTCCGATCGCCGCGTAGGAGGGGATCAATCCGATCACGAACGTGGTCGCACCGATCATCAGCAGCGTGATCACGAGCAGGCGCTTACGCCCGATCACGTCGCCGAGCCTGCCGAAGACGAAACCGCCGACGGGCCTGGCCACGTAGCCGACCGCGTACGTCGAGAACGCGAGCAGGGTGCCGGTCAGCGGATCGCTATCAGGAAAGAAGACTTTCGGGAACACCAGCGCGGCCGCCGCGGAGTAGACAGCGAAGTCGTACCACTCGAGCGCGGTGCCGGTCAGACTGGCAGCAAACGCCTTGACCAGCGACTTCTTATCGGTGACAGCATCGGTCATCGGTAGTTTCCATTCGTTGTCGCGGACTGTCGTCGTGTGACGTGCCTCCCATACTTGCTGTATACAAGACGTATGCGCAAGTGTTTCAGCGCTATCGAAACAGGCTGTTTACGAAAGGACTCCGACCCACATGCTCACATTTACGCTCCCCGATGGATCGTCGGTCGCCGTAGAACCGCAGGTCGTGTGCAATGCCGGCTACGCAGGCCGCGACCAGGCCGCCGTTGCCAGCCACATCACAGAACTCGCCGAGCTCGGAGTACCTGCGCCTGCAGTCACTCCGTCGCTGTATCCGATCTCGCCGTACCTCGCGCAGCAGACTGACAAGGTCGTAGTGCAGCACGGTCGTACCTCCGGCGAGGCCGAGTGGGCCCTGATCGTCACCGGTGACACCCGTGACGACGTCTTGCTCACCGTCGCATGCGATCACACCGACAGAGAACTCGAAGTTCACGGTGTCGCGTGGAGCAAGAACGCGTCACCGGACGTGCTCGGTACCGCGGCGTGGCGCCTGTCCGACGTCGCAGACCACATCGACGACATCACCTTGTCGGCGTGGGTCGGGCACGGGAGCGGCACCCCAGACACCCTGATCCAGTCCGGCACCCTCGGCGACCTGCTGTCGCCGAACTACTGGCTCGACGTCCTCGCGGAACGAAAGTTGCTGCGCGAAGGCACGATTCTGATCTCGGGAACCATTCCGATGGTTGAGGGGATAGACCAGTTCGCCGATTCGTGGCGGGTCGCGATGACCGACGAGGCCACGGGCGCGACGATCGAGTGCGGGTACCGCGTTGCGCGCATGCCCGAACCCATTGGCTGACAACCGAACCCACTGCCTGACAACCGAACCCACTGCCTGACGCCGATCACAGCTCCCGATAGTCGCGGACCGACATCCGGTGTCCCCGCCGCGGTGCCCAGGTGCCGTGGAGTTCGGCCATGCGCACGATTCGATAGCGTTGGCCCGCATAGGGTTCCAGCAGTTCCAGCATCCCGGCGTCGTCGACCTTCTCGCCGATCAGCGTATGGCCGATGAGACCAGGTATGTGGTAGTCGCCGACCGGCACGACGTCGGCGTCGCCGACGGCTCGCGCTCGGGTTTCCGCAACAGTCCACGGGCCGACTCCGCGGAGCACCTCCAACTTGTCGTGGTGACGTTCGACGTCCAGTGCCGTCGCACCTCTGATGGTGCGCATCCGAACGGGCTCTGCACCACTGCGATGCCACTCCCACACCGGAATCCGCGCCCAGTCGGCCTGCGGGGGTGGCACGCGCATGTCGCGCGGAACGGGTCCCGGCGCGGGTTCGCCGAATCGCTTCAGTATGTGCCGCCACGCCCGCCACGCCTCGGTCCCTACGACCTTCTGCTCGAGGATCGCCGGCGCAAGCGCCTCCCACACGCGGCCGCTGCTGCCGATACGCAAGCCGGTCGACGCCGCGATCAATCGAGCGACGGCATCGTCTTTCGGCACCAGGGCGGCCGGGTCGTCTGAGGCGCCGAGCATGTCCGGCATCTGGTCGAGTAGCCATGCGGCGCCGGGACCCCAGGCACGCCCGCGGATCGTCGAACCGTCGGTGGCGATGGCCAGCGTGCCCGGTCCGTCGGGAGTGTGTATCGCGCGCCAGATGGAACCGTCGGCTCCGTATCGGAAAGCCGGGTCGCCGCTGCCACGCCGGTGCAGCCCGAGCGTCGCGCGGACGTCGACCGGCTGCAACGGTGTCCACAACCGTGTGGCCTCGCCCCTGCTCATCGGTTTCTCCCTGCCCAAACCTTCCTGCCCGCGACTCTTCGACTGTAGTCGTCGTGTCCGACATCGCTGGGCTCGCACACTGGCGCCGTTGGGGGCCGTGCGACCCGCGCCGGTTGGGACGTAAGCCTCACGATCGGCGTCGCTGACCAGCGCACACTCGGGTCATGAGGTACTCGGAACCCATCACCGTCGGCATCGACGGTTCGTCGAACGCATTGGCAGCGGCGCGCTGGGCAGCGCACACCGCATCTATCCATCAGACGACCCTCGACATCGTCTTCGCAGTCGAGGCCGCGTCACCCCCACTGATCGAATTCGCCGTACCCGAGACATTCTTCGACGCCGCGCGCGTCGGCGCCAAGGCTGCGCTCAGTGCGGCGACGGAGGTCGCCCTCGACGAGGACCCCGATCTCGCGCCGCGCACACACATCGTCACCGGTTCGCCGCGTGGCGAGTTGCTCGCGCGCTCGCGGGCGTCGTCGATCATCGCCGTCGGCGCGTCCGGGACCGGCCGTCTCACAGCGGCTTTCATCGGGTCGACAGCGTCAGCGCTGACGGCGCACTCGGTGTGCCCCCTCGCGGTGATACGCGAGCACAGTAACGACGCCCCACCCAACGGTCGGGTCACCGTCGGCGTCGACGGTTCTCCCGAATCACTGGAGGCGCTCGATTGGGCAGCGCACGAGGCGACTGATCGAGCTGCTGAACTTGTCGTGCTCTCGGCCTGGGACGCAACGGGTTTCGACCACTCGCGTAAAGCGTTCACCACAGCCGCGCACCAGATCGAAGGCGCACTCGCCATACCTGTCGAAGCAATCAAACGACGCCTCCCCCGCTTGCGCGTGACCACGCAGATCGTCGACGACGCTCCGGTTGCTGCACTCACCAAGGCGTCGGCCGAATCCGACGTCGTCGTCGTCGGCAGTCGAGGTCGCGGCGGATTCACCGGGCTTCTACTGGGGTCGACGAGCCAACGGGTTCTGCATTCAGCCCAGTGCCCCCTGATCATCGTGCCGTGAGCCCCGTGCCGTAACTCTCCTACCCTGAAGCCTCGTCGCTGAAGAGACGCGAGCCGGAACCGACATCGTCGTCGGTCCCGGCTCGCGTGTATTCGGTTGTGCTGCAGTGTGTTCTACAGGTTGATCATGTGCCCGATCGCGCCGTGGCTACACGACGCAACGCGCGGCTCACAGGTTGATCATGTGCCCGATCGCGCCGTGGAACGTTTCTTGCATCGCTTCGCTCATGGTCGGGTGGGTGTGGACGTTACGGGCCAGTTCCTTGGCCGTCAGGTCCCACTTCTGCGCGAGCGTGAGTTCGGGCAGCATCTCGGAGACGTTGTCGCCCACGAGGTGTGCGCCGAGAAGCTCGTCGGTGTCGGCGTTGGTGAGGAGCTTGACGAAGCCCGCGGTCTCGCCCATGCCGCGCGCCTTGCCGTTCGCGCTGAACGGGAACGTGGTGGCCTTGACGTTGAAGCCCGCGTCCTTGGCCTGCTGCTCGGTCAGTCCGAACGAGGCGACCTGCGGCTGGCAGAATGTCGCGCGCGGCATGAACCGATAGTCGCCGAGTGTCATGGTCTCGGCGCCCGCGATGGTCTCCGCTGCGACGACGCCCTGCGCCTCGGCGACGTGTGCGAGCTGGAGCTTGGCGGTGACGTCGCCGATCGCGTAGATGCCGTCGACGTTGGTGCGCATGAAGTCGTCGATCGCGATGGCGCCGCGTTCGGTGAGCTCGACGCCGGTGTTCTCGAGTCCGAAGCCCTCGACGCGGGGAGCGAAGCCGACCGACATGAGCACGCGGTCGACGGTGACTTCTCCGTCGTTACCCTTGGCGTCCTTGTAGGTGACGGTGACGTCGTTGCCGTTGTCGGTGACGGTCTGGACTCCGGTGGAGGTCAGGACCTTCACGCCGAGCTTCTTGTACTGCTTGGCGATCTCCTTGGAGACGTCGACGTCTTCGTTGGGGAGCACGCGGTCGAGGAACTCGATGATCGTCACGTCGACGCCGTAGTTGGCGAGGACGTAGCCGAACTCCATACCGATCGCGCCCGCGCCGACGATGACGATGGAGCCGGGCAGATCGCGGGTGAGGATCTGGGTCTCGTAGGTGACGACGTTGTCGGAGAGCTCGACGCCCGGCAGGAGCTTGACCACCGAGCCGGTGTCGATGATGACGTTGTCGAAGGTGATCTCGCGGTCGCCGACCTTGATGGTCTTGGCGTCGACGAAGGTGCCGTAGCCCTCGATCTCGGTGATCTTGTTCTTCTTGTTCAGGTAGTGCACGCCCTTGGCGCTCGCGTCGGCGACGCTACGACTGCGGTCGAATGCCGAGCCGTAGTCGAAGGTCACATCCCCGGACATCCCGAACGTCTTCGACTCATGGTTGAAGATGTGGGCGAGCTCGGCGTTGCGCAGCAACGCCTTGGACGGAATACATCCAACGTTCAGACAGACACCGCCCCAATACTTCTCTTCGATGATGGCGGTGTTCATGCCCAACTGGGCGGACCGGATCGCGGCCACGTACCCACCTGGACCTGCTCCCAGGACAACTGTTTCAAAGTGATCAGCCACGACTGCCAGCCTACGACTAGGGCCAACCTGCGCGCAGAACGTCCCCCGGACTGGTCCGAATCGACCGTTACCGCGAATCGGCCACCGCGTCGTTCAATCACTGATTGAATCGCCGCATGAGCGTGTCCACATCTCCCACCCGCGAGCAATTGCTGCGGACAGCCGAGCGCCTCTTCCTCACCGAGGGCTACGACGCCGTCTCCGTGCGCGCCATCTGCGCGGGCGCGGGAGCCAATCCGGCGGCCGTGCACTACCACTTCGGATCGAAGGATCAGCTCGCGACGGCACTGCTCGAGGCGCGCCTCGCGTCACTCTGGGCGGCGTCCCTCTGCTCCGTCGATGTCTCACGCGACTCCGTCGCCGCGCTGGTCGACGTCGTGCTCACCCCGTTCGTCGAGATCCAGCACGACCCCGCCGGACATCTGCATCTGCAACTCCTGGCCCGCTTCGTCCACGCGCGTCCCGAGGCTCCCTGGCACGGCGCCTGGTTCGATCTCGACCGGTGGGCCGACATGCTGGTCGCGATGGTCGGCAACCTCGGCCACGACCAGGCTCGACGACGCTGGGCACTCGCCTTCGAGCTGATCCTGTCGCGCTTCTCCGCCGACCGTCCGCTGTCCGACGACGCAGTGGCGTCGCTCAGCGAGTTCGTCACAGCCGGACTCGGTCAACCTGCGGCCACGAGCAACACGGCCGGTACCGAGGACAACCCGTGAACGGCTCGTCGTCGACCCCCGATCCCTTCGCACCGGCACGGTTGGGTCCGCTGACGCTGCGCAACCGCCTCATCAAATGTGCGACGTTCGAGGGTGCGACCCCCGACGCACTCGTCACCGACGATCTCGTCGAGTTCCACCGCGAGGTGGCGGCGGGCGGCGTCGCCATGAGCACGGTTGCGTACTGCGCGGTCGGCCCCGAGGGGCGGACCGATCGACATCAGATCTGGATGCGTCCCGAGGCGGCATCGGGGTTGCGCAGGCTCACCGACGCCATCCACGCCGAAGGTGCCCTTGCCGCTGCCCAGCTCGGCCACGCGGGGCCGGTCGCGAACTCGGCGTCGAATCGCGCGAAAGCCCTTGGTCCGTCGCGCATTCCGGCGCCGATGGGAATGTCGGTGACACGAAAGATCTCGGCTGACCGCATCGCGGATCTCCGCACATCGTTTCGACGGGCGGCGCGCATCGCGGTCGATTCGGGTTTCGACGGACTCGAAATCCATTGCGGCCACAACTATCTCATCAGTTGTTTTCTCTCACCCCTGCTCAACCATCGACGCGACGGATACGGCGGCACACTGGTCAATCGTGCGCGGCTCGCGCGTGAAGTGGTCGAGTCGGTGCGCGACGAGGTCGGCGATTCGGCTGCCGTCTGGGTGAAGCTGAATATGTACGACGGCGTCGGCGGCGTCGGGAGGTGGCGCGGATTCGACGTCGACGAGGCGTGCGAGGTCGCGCGACTTCTGGAATCGGACGGCCACCTCGACGCGATCGAGCCGACGGCAGGCAGCTCACTGCTGAACCCGATGTACCTCTTCCACGGCGACGCACCGCGTGAGGCTTTCGCCGACGCCTTCCACGGCGCGATGCGGTGGGGGCTGAAGGCGGCGGGCCCCTTCTTCCTCAAGCACTACGACTATCACCCCGGCTACCTGATGCCGCTGGCCCGCAGGCTGCGTGAGAGCGTCGACCTGCCGATCATCCTGCTCGGCGGCATCACCGACCGCGCAACGATGGACACTGCGCTGGGTGAGGGTTTCGACTTTCTCGCGATGGGCCGCGCACTGCTGCGCGAACCCGACCTACCGCTGCGGATCGCCGACGACCCCGCCGTGCGCTCGCAGTGCACGCACTGCAACCTGTGCATGCCGACGATCTACTCGCGCACGAGGTGCCCGGAACGCGAGTAGGCGCTCCCGCCGCTGGTCGAGCATCACCCGCTGGTCGAGCGCTATCCGCTGGTCGAGCTTGTCGAGACCACCCTCAGCTCCGCACATGCTCCGCGAGGTAGCGGCCGGTGATCGACGCCGAATCCGTCGCCACCTCGCCAGGCGTGCCAACCGCGACGATCCGACCGCCCGCTTCCCCACCCCCTGGCCCCATGTCGATGACGTAGTCTGCGTTGGCGATCACGTCGAGGTCGTGCTCGATGACGATGACCGTTGCGCCGCGCTCGGTCAGTCGAGTCAGCACCTGAAGTAGCGTGCGCACGTCCAGCGGGTGCAGCCCGACGCTCGGCTCATCAAGGATGAACACCGTGTCGGACTGGTCGCGGTGCAACTGATTCACCAGTTTCAGACGCTGCGCTTCGCCGCCCGACAGCGCCGGCGTCGATTCGCCGAGTGTGAGGTAGCCGAGCCCCAGTTCGTCAAGAGCCTTGAGCCGCTTGGTGACTCGCGCCAGACCCGACACTGCGCGCGCGGCGTCGCGGATCGTGTAACCGAGCAACTCCGGAAGCGACACTCCGTCGCGGGTGAACTCCCGCGCACGTGGCGCGAACCTGTTCCCCTTGCATTCGGGGCACACGATGTCGATGTCGGGCAGAAACTGTACGTCGAGTGAGACCTCGCCCGTTCCCTCACATCTCGGGCACGAGAGCGATCCGGTGTTGTAGGAGAAGTCCGAGGCGGTCAAACCCGCAGCATGTGCCGCGTCGGTGTCGGCGTAGGCACGCCGGAGATCGTCCATCACACCCGAATAGGTTGCGACAGTGGATCGTACGTTGATACCGATCGGAGTTGCGTCGACCACCTGGGGATGAAACCTCTTGCCCGACGACAGTTCCGGGACATCGAGTTCGACGACGTGCCGCGGGAGGCGCCCTGCCGGCTCGGTCGACAACGCCGCAAGCGCCGGCACAAACGACTCGAGCACCATCGTGGTCTTGCCCGAGCCCGACACCCCGGTGACGGCTACGAGCCGACCACGCGGGATGTCGACGGTCAGGGGTTCGACGGTGTGAATCGCCGACGTCTCAAGATGGAATGTACCGAGCGCGAATACCTGGTCGCGCGGACTCTGCGCGCGAACCACCACATCCTCTGCGCCGGTGAGGAATCCGGCCAGGCGCGAATCCGGGTCGTCAGAAACCGTCGACACCGTCCCCTGTGCGATGACCCTGCCACCGTCGCTTCCCGATCCGGGTCCGATCTCGACGAGCCATCCCGCCTGACGCAGAATCTGCACGTCATGGTCGACGAAGACCACCGAGTTACCGTCGGCGAGAAGGTCGTTCATCACACCGAGCAGGCCTTCGATGTTCGCGGGATGCAGACCGATCGACGGCTCGTCGAGCACGTAGAGCACGCCCGTGGTGCGATTGCGTACCGCCCGCGCGAGCTGTACGCGTTGCCGCTCTCCCGTCGACAGTGTGGCGCCCGCGCGGTCGAGGGTGAGGTAGCCGAGGCCCAACTCGACAAGTCGTCGCGCCATATCGAACAGCGTGTCGACGAGTCCCTGTGCCATTTCCCGCATCTCGGGTGGCAGCGTCGTCGGAACCCCTGGCGCCCAGGCGAGTACATCGTCGAGCGAGAGCGCGGTGATATCCGCCAGATTGTCGTCGCCGATCCGTGGTGCCCGCGCCGCGTCGCTCAATCGCGTGCCGTCACACGTGGGACACGTTCCGACAGTGAGGAATCGGCTCACCCGAGCGAGCCGCTTCTCGTTGTCGGCACGCTTGAGCTCTTCGGTGACCGTCAGTCGGGCGTTGCGGAAGGTGAAGTCGAGATCGTGCACACCCTTCTTCGACGTGACGGTGATGTGCTTCTTCTCCTCCGGTCCGTCGAGCACGATCTCGCGTTCGTCATCGGTGAGGTCGCGCCAGGGCACGTCGGTGCGCACCCCGAACTCGCGGGCGATGGCAGGCTGCACGTTGAACCCGAACATGTTCCACGGCACCACCGCGCCCTCGTCGAGGGTCTTGTCGGGGTCGGGGACGAGCGCGTCGTCGTCGACGGTCCGTACGACGCCGGTCCCCGCACACGTCGGGCACGCGCCGCGCGAGTTGAAGGCGAGATCCTCGGCGCCGGGAGCGTCGACCTGCGCGCCGCACACCGGGCAGAAGAACGGCCGTTCGGCAGCGACGTCGATCGTCGGGGGCACGTAGTGGCCGTTGGGACATCGATGCGACGCCAGGCGCGAGAACATCAGCCGCAGCACGTTGAGCAACTCACTCGACGTACCAAACGTCGAGCGCACTCCCGGTGGCGCAGGTCGCTGTCGCAGTGCGAGCGCTGCCGGTACGTGTTCGACGGAATCGACTTTCGCGCGCGCCGCCTGCGCCATCCGTCGTCGGGTGTAGGTCGACAGTGCCTCGATGTAGCGCCGCGACCCCTCCGCGTACAGCACCCCGAGTGCCAGCGACGACTTACCCGACCCGGACACTCCCGCGATCCCCACCAGCGCGCGCAGCGGGATGTCGACGTCGAGGTCGGCCAGGTTGTTCACCCGAGCCCCGCGCACGGAGATCTGATCAGGCTCTGCACTGCGGCGCACGGGGGCGGGCACATGCTGGACGGAACGGCTCACCCTCCCGAGCCTATCCACGCCCGACCGTATCGACACGCTGCCGACGCCGGCGACCAGCAGAGCACCGACCCCACTGCGTGGGCGCGCTATTTTGGCCAGTAGGTCCGTGTGAGCGGACGATCGACCATGCCAGACGTCCCCGACGAGAGGTTGCGCACCGATGACATCCGAGAGCACCGACCCGTACCTGTGGCTCGAGGAGGTCACCTCCGACTCCGCGCTCGACTGGGTGCGCGAGCATAACGCCCCGACCGTCGACCGGCTGACCGCGTCGAAGCGATTCGCCGAGATCGAGGAGCAGACCCTCGAAGCTCTCGACACCGACGACCGCATTCCCTATGTTCGACGCCGCGGCGACTACCTCTACAACTTCTGGCGCGACGCCACCAATACGCGCGGCCTGTGGCGCCGCACCACACTCGACTCCTACGTCACCGACGATCCCGAGTGGGACGTGTTGATCGACGTCGACAAGCTCGCGAAGTCCGAGGACGAGAACTGGGTGTGGAAGGGCGCGACGGCGCTGCGTTCACCAACCGACAGCGGCCCCGACTATCGGCGCGTGCTGATCTCGCTGTCACGCGGCGGTGCCGACGCCGCGGTGGTGCGCGAATTCGACCTCACCACACGCACCTGGGTCACCGACGGATTCACGCTCCCCGAGAACAAGTCGACGGTGAGTTGGATCGACGAGGACAACGTCTACGTCGGCACCGACTTCGGTACCGCACCCGACGGGCACAGCTCGCTGACCGAATCGGGATACCCGCGCATCGCGAAACGCTGGACGCGCGGCACCCCACTCGATGACGCCGTCACCGTCTTCACGGGCGAACCGTCCGACATCTCGATCCGAGCGGTCTACGACGACACTCCCGGGTTCGAACGTCACTTTGTCTCCCGCGCAACAGATTTCTTCAACTCTCTGCTCTTCGAGAACCGCGACGGCGAGCTCGTCCTCATCGACGTCCCCACCGATGCGTATGCGGGCGTACGACGCGACTGGCTGCTGGTCATGACGCGCTCGGAGTGGTCGCCGTCGGGCCCAGACGGTCCCACGTACGCGCCCGGCACACTCCTCACGTTCGACTATCCGGC
Organism: Gordonia sp. UBA7860; assembly: GCF_002500165.1. Taxonomy (NCBI): domain Bacteria; kingdom Bacillati; phylum Actinomycetota; class Actinomycetes; order Mycobacteriales; family Gordoniaceae; genus Gordonia; species Gordonia sp. UBA7860. The sequence continues at coordinate 68,445 of NZ_DLSO01000085.1, forward strand.
CTACCTCGACGGAAACCGCGACGCCACAGTCCTGTTCGAGCCGGACGGCCACACCAGCCTCGTCGACTTCACGTTCACCAAGAACTACCTGATCATCACGACGCTGCACGACGTGCACACATCGATCACGGTGCTGACCGTCGGCGACTGGTCGCCCGTCGAGATCGCCGGATTGCCGAACCTGGCAACGATTTCCGTGCTCGACACCGATCCCGACCACAGCGACGAAGTGTTCTGGTCGGCCACGTCGTTCACCGAACCGCCCAGCCTGCTGCACGGCACGATCGGCTCGGACGACGCCACCGTGATCAAGCACAGCCCCGAGTTCTTCGACGCCTCATCGGTGACCACCGAGCAGTACTTCGCCACCTCCGACGACGGCACGCTCATCCCCTACTTCGTCGTCCGACGGACCGACGTCACGAGTGGTCCGACGCTGCTCTACGGGTACGGCGGATTCGAAAATGCGCTCACCCCAGGCTATTTAACAGTTGCCGGGAGGGCATGGATCGAACGCGGCGGCATCTATGTGATCGCCAACATCCGCGGTGGCGGCGAGTACGGCCCCGCATGGCACACCGTTGCCCAGAAGGCGGGACGCCATCTGGTCTACGAGGACTTCTCCAGCGTCGCGAAGGATCTGGTCATCCGACGCTTCACGACTCCGGAACAGCTTGGTGCACAGGGTGGTTCGAACGGCGGACTGCTGATGGGCGTCATGCTCACCCGCTATCCCGAGCTCTTCGGTGCGCTCGTCTGCCAGGTGCCGCTGATCGACATGTACCGCTATCACCTGTTGCTCGCGGGAGCGTCGTGGGTGGCCGAGTACGGCAATCCGGAAGACCCCGACGAGTGGGCGTTCATGCAGCCGTTCTCGCCATATCAGAACATCCGACGCGACGTCGACTACCCGCCGATCCTTGTGACGACCTCGACCCGCGACGACCGCGTACACCCCGGTCACGCACGCAAACTTGTTGCGCGGCTTGAAGAAAACGGACACACCGTCGACTACTACGAGAACATCGAGGGCGGCCACGGCGGCGCCGCCGACAACAAGCAGGCGGCATACAAGTCGGCGCTTGCCTACGAGTTCCTCTGGGAGACACTAGGTAAGACCGACGAGCAGGGTGAGACCGAAAAGCAAGGCGGGGACGACGGCTCGTAGGCACAGCGCTCAGCGCGTCACGGATGCTGTCCGCGCGCATTCCACCCACGCCATCGACGGACCGCGGCGACGGGGTCCCACGCCTCGCCCCGACCGCGCGTGATCGGATACCACGCCAACCCGACCAGCGCGGCGCTCAGATGGCCGATGTTGGTGAAACTGAGATCGGTGATCACCGGAACGCCGTAGTAGATGAACACTCCCGCGAGGTAGATCCACCGCCACGGTCTAGCGATCCGATATGTGAGTACTCCGACCACCCCGGCGAAGAAGTAGCTGACGCCGACATCCTGCACATGGATCATGTCGGCGCTGCGGACGCCCTCGCGGATGGCGAGCCCGAGCACACCCTGACTGACAAAGGTCGCCAAGATGTGCGCCGACGCACCGACGAGTAGCCAGCGCCACGACCCCAGCCACCGCTCGGCCGGCACGTGGAAGATGCAGAACGCCACCGCCCACGGCAGCCAGAACGCGCCGTCGATCCAGAACAGGCTCGTCCACAGGACGTGGATGGGATCGTGCGTCAGGTGTTCGAGGTTGGTCGACCGGGCGCCGAGTACGCGGTCGAGGTCGGCGGGGCTCATCAGGTGCTGTGCGATGGTCGTCGCCAACAGCACCGCAAGCCAGAGGAAGGTCAGGGGTGCGCTGCGCAGGCAGGACACGACGTGGGTTGCCACACGTCGTGGTAGCCCGCCTGTCCTCACATCACCGGTTGCCTGCGTCATCGTGGTCAAGTGTGACGCACCGACGGCTACCGCGCCCGCGATCGACGCCTGCCGGTCATCCTCCGAGGAGACTCACAGCTCCGACAGCCACTCGACGACCAGGCGAGGTGCGGTCGAGTCGCGCGCCCAACGATTGTGTCCGAGAGGTGCCGCGATGTGCCGATGATCGACGGCGCCGTGCGTGAACTTCGCGGTCAACGCGCCCATGACGGGTGGCGGTGCGTCGGAGTCGGCACCGATCGTCACCGCTAACACCGGGATGTCGATCTCGCCGAAAGCGGCCTCGTAATCGATGTCGGCACCGCGGGGACTGAATCGGCCGTGCCTGTTCAGGTACGTCCAATCGCGGATGAGCACGCGGGACTGCCTGCCGTAGCCCTCGACGACCGTCCCCGGCCAGAAGCCGACGGCGTGCGAGATGCGGTACATCGCCAGTGGCCCCAGTGAGGCCCGCAGACCCGAGCCGCCGCGGTAGAGCTTGTGGAACGGCACACCGGAGGCAATCAGGATGAGTCCACTCAGTCGGTGACTGCCGTCGGTGCCGAGCTGTCGGCCGCCTTCGGCAGCGCGGTGAGCCTGCCGCGCGGCATACAGCGACACGATGTGCCCGCCCATCGAGTGCCCGGCGAGGTACAGCGGGCCGTCGGGGACGTGTCGTCGGGCAACGGCGATGGCCGACGGCACGTCGTCGACAACCATCTCCTGCTGGCCGAACACGCTGGCGCGCGACGGGCGTGGCCTGCTTGCGCCCTGCCCCCGCAGGTCGGCGCACGCGACCGACACCCCGGCGGCGGAACAGCGGGTGGCGAACAGGTCGAAGTAGCTTGCCGGGGTTCCCAATCCGGGGAACAGGACAACCAGCGGCCCGGCAGAGTCTGCCTCCGCGCGGAAGATCCGCACCGGTGTATGGGTGCCGTCAGCCAACACCATGTCGTCGACGACATCTGGCGCACGCTGCGGAACGGAGAAGTCGACGGCGTTCGCGGTCATCGGGCCATCTCTCCCGGCCGCAGGCGCGCAGTCATCGCCGTCCGCCGAAGGCGCGCAGTCATCGCCGTCCGCCGAAGGCGCGCAGTCATCGCCGTCCGCCGAAGGCGAGCCGGATGATGATTCCGAACACCAGGATGCCCGCGCCCACGAGCATCGAGATCACGCCGGTCCATTGCAGTTCGTGCGAGATGGTGTCGATGACGACGTCGGCAACTGGTTTGGCGTTGTTCTCTGACGACGCGATGTCGTTCTTCAGGTAGGTCCCGTAGAGATTCGCGCCCGCCCAGCACACCACACCCGCGATGACCGTCGCGATGCCCAGCCACGCGATCACGGTCCCGCGTCGCCTCGCCACAAGCAGCGCGATGACCGCAGCGATGATCCCCACGATCACCGACACCTTGGCGATCGTCGTGATCTGCTCCCCGGCTCGGTGATACGCGCCCGCGTGCAGGCCGGTGTCGCCGCTGGAGACGGGAATCGTGATCGGTCCGGAGACGCTGACACCGACACGCGCGTTCTCGAGCACGCGGTTGACCATCGACGTGATGTCGAGTTGCATCGGCGCGTTGGGATCCGATGCTTCGTCGAACAACCACTGATGTTGCTGCGTGGCGACGTCGGCGAAGTCGGCGGGGAACTGCGAACTGTTGGTATAAGCGTTGGCGAGTGGCCGCACCACTGCGTCGGCCCCCGAGATCGACGTCCGCGAGGCGATCTGCTCGGTGATCTCGCCCGCCAGGTAGTCCTTGACCGCCTGGTCGTGGCCGACCGGCTCGATCAGTGAGCTGAAGCCGGCGTCGTCGACGATTCGTTCGCTGATCCACACAGCGGGTACCGCAAGGATGATGGCCACGACCGCGACGATCGTCGCCAGACCGCTGAGGAAGGTTCGCACGGCTATGACGCTACCGCTCGAAGCTGACCTCTCGATGAGTGTTCCGTGGCCGTCACTCCCCGACCAGATCGCGGGCACGCCCGACGATCAGCGGATCCGGCCGGCCGACGATCTCTTCGTCTTTGCCCTCGTAGTCGAACAGTGACAGCACGTAGCGCATCGCATTGATGCGGGCACGCTTCTTGTCGTTGCTCTTCACGACGATCCACGGCGCATGGTCGGTGTCGGTGCGCTCGAACATGTTCTCCTTGGCCGCGGTGTATGCGTCCCACTTGTCCAGGGAGGCGAGATCCATCGGCGAGAGCTTCCACTGCCGCACGGGGTCGATCTGCCTGATCGCGAACCGGGTGCGCTGCTCGAGCGGCGTGACGGAGAACCAGAACTTCACCAGGCTGATGCCGTCGTCGACGAGCATCTTCTCGAACCCGGGGGCCTGTCGCATGAACTCGTCGTACTGCTCGTCTGTGCAGAATCCCATGACCCGCTCGACGCCGGCCCGGTTGTACCAGGACCGGTCGAAGAAGATGATCTCGCCGCCCGCGGGCAGGTGCTGCACGTACCGCTGGAAGTACCACTGTGTCGACTCGCGCTCGCTGGGCTTCTCCAGTGCGACGGTGTGCGCGCCGCGCGGGTTGAGGTGCTCGTTGAATCGTTTGATGGTGCCACCCTTGCCCGCAGCGTCGCGGCCCTCGAAGAGCCACAGGTGACGCTGGCCGGTCTGCTTGGACCACTTCTGCATCTTCAACAGTTCGATCTGCAGGCGACGCTTCGTGATCTCGTACTCACGGCGGCTCATGCGTTCGTCGTACGGATAGTCCTCGCGCCAGGTGTCGACGACGTTGCGCTCGGGAAGCGTGAGGAGGATCGGGTCGTCGTCATCATCGTCGTTCACCGTGAACTGCGTGGTGTCCTTGAGATCGACAAGCTGTTGAAGGGCTTCACGTCCGTTCAACTTGCTGAAATCGGGGCCGACGGCTTCGAGATCGTGTAACTCGGTCACTACCCAACGATATGCGTATCCGGCAAACGCTGCGTGGCAATGAGGTGAACTCGGCGTCGGCCAGAACGTGGGGTGGCTCCCAAAAAGCCGACTGCCGACGCTCCCTCGGGGCGTCGGCAGTCGGCTGTGCGCGTGAAGTTCAGTTACGCGTGTTCAGTCGAGGCACACGCTTCAGTTGCGCAGGCTGATCGACCCCGAACGCAGGCATGCCTTGCCGCTGCCCGAATCAGCTGCCGCCGCGAACCCACCGGTGCACGAGACACCCTGCTGCGTCGCGACCGCCTGGCCACCCCATCCACCGACAGCGACCGAGTTGCTCCCGCGACGCGCCTGCGCGATCGCCATCGAGCCGGGGCCGGTGGTCACCGAGTAGGCGTTGCCGCCGGAGTTGGCTCCGGCCAGCGCCGTCGATCCCGGCTGCAGATTGTGTGCGCGGGCGTGCCCTCCGCCGTCTGCGACTGCCACTGCGGTGCCGCTCGACGAGGCATCACTGGCACTGGCCGTGCTGCCTGCGCCCGCGCGTGCACCGCAACCGCTGGTGCCCGAAATGTGCTGCACCGAAGTGCCGTTGGCGGCATTACATTCTGTGGCCGCGTGCGCATCACCGCCGCCGAGCGTGAACCCGGCAACTAATCCCGCACCTCCGCAGACGACGGCGACGATACGGACGGCAAAAGTGTTGATACGCAATTTGTTTGGCCTCCAGAAGACGTTCGGGCGTCGCGCAGACGCGGACAGCCCCGTCAGCGTACCCCGCCACAGTCCTCACGAATACCGCGGAACCCACGTTCTCAGGTAACGGATAGGAAACGACGCCGGAACCCCCGAACGGGAGCTCCGGCGTTGTTGTCAGGAAGGACGAAAAGCTATGTGGCTCAAGCCTTTGCGCGACGCTCAGCCTCGGCGGTCAAGCCTTTGCGCGCGGTGTCGACGGCGACCTTCTGTCCCCTCTTCACGATGAGTCCGGGCAGTTTGATCTTGAGGTCGACCAGCAACTCGAATTCGACGTGCGTGCTATCACCGTTATCGGTCAACGTGTACTTGCCCTGCTGCTCCGAGAGCGTCGTCGACTTGATCAGCGTCCACTCGCAGGTGGTGTCGGTCCACGAGTAATTCACGGACTGGTCGTCGTTGATGCCTGCCGCGTTGACGGTCATCGAGACCTCGTCGGGCGTGCCGTCATCGTGGGTGCTGACGATTTGCGCTGCCTTGTGGGGGCCGGACCATTCCGGGAGTGACTCGACGTCCATCAGGACTTCCATCACCACCGATAACGGTGCGGCGATATCGAATTCGGTCTTTGCTGAGACGGCCATGATGAGCAACCTACCCTGTGCGTGTGATCGGGATGACGTCAATCCTCGCGGTCGACGAGATGGAGCGGCCATGCCTCGTCGGGGATGTCGCGCAGACCGCACGCGACATCGACAGCGGTGAACCAACCGCGGAAGTGGATGACCTCACCGATGACGGGATTGCGCACGGTGGCGTCGCAGCGAAAACGCTCGTGCTCGTCATCCCACCCCTCGATGTACTTCATCTGCGTGGCGAACATGCCCTTCATTCCGACCTTGGGTCCGCGACCGAGCCAGCGCATCGGCCCGCTCTCGAGAAGCAGTTCGCCTGCCCGCGTCACCGACGGCTCGATGGGCCACAGCAGATCGGGGCCGTCGCCGAAGTAGTCGACGAGTCCCGACCTGCCGTCGACCAGAAGTGAGTTGAGCGCGCGGTCGCCGTTGCCGTACGAGAAGGTGCGCAGCACGGCCAGCGATTCCCGGCCGAGCTCGTCGACGTAGCAGTACTGATTCTGGGTGAACGGCACCATTCGACTCGACCGTGCCGGAAAAGCGTTGCGCTTGGCGTAGAACCAGACGAGCGGGGGCGGCAGCGCCGACGATACGTAGACCGACTCGTAGATTCCGCTGCCGAGTTGGGCAACACCCGACGTCGAGTCGATCGAGTACCGCCACGCGACATTGGGGTGCAGGTTGTCGAAGTCGGAACCCAGCGCCTCCCGATACACCGGCGTCACGATTCCACCTCCCCTGGCCGTACCGACGGCAACCCCTGCCCCCGGACCTGTGGGAGAACCTACTATGTGGCGCACGACACCGTGTAGAGACCTCCGGCCCGAGTTCGGCGAGTGATGCCCGTGACGCTCGAGAGAGCGGGTGGTTTCAGGCCACGACCACCGCGGATTCGCATAACCGCGAGAGCTCACCGATCACCAGATCAAGAGGTTCGACGCTGCGCTGGGTCATCGACAGCCCGACAGCCCCCTCGATACCCGCGATGATCAGATTGGCCAGCGAGTCGGCGCGCGCGTCGTCGACTCCCTCGTAGACGAGGCGCGCCGCGATCTGGTGGCTCCAGCGTCGAAAGATCTCGTCGGCCTCGTCGGCCGTCGCCGGCTCGGCCCGCCGCGCGAGTCCGCCCGCGAGCACCGGGCAGCCGCGCTGGAAATCGGTGCTGACCAGCATCTTGCGCCAGACGTCGCCGATAGAGACCACGGCATCAGCGGCAGAACCGGCGTGGGTGTCAGCGATTCGCGACGAGATGAACTCGCCCGCATACCGTACGGCCTCGGTCATCAACTCCGACTTCCCGCCCGGGAAGTGGTGATAGATCGAACCGCGTGGCGCCTTGCTGGCCGCGAGAACGTCGCCGATGGACGTCCCCGGCACACCGTCTCGACCGATCAGGTCTGCCGCGTACACGATCATCCGGTCCCGCGGGCCGAGTTCGCCGTCATCGTGAGCCACTGTCACGCCACCTTTCTCAGAACTCGACTATGTAGGCCTTCATAGTTGATCGCTTCTATGCAAGGATACATAGTCATGAAGCAATCCACCTCAGATACAGCAGCACCGAGCGATCCGACAGCCATGTCAGGCCTGCAGCTGCTTCGCGCCTGGGCCGACAATCCCGACGACGGACACCCCAGCATCGGCCGACTACTCGGCATGCGCCCGGTCCGCGTAGACGAGGGTTCGGTCAGTTTTGCGGTCACCCCGCAACCCGACTTCGCCAATCCGCTCGGCACCGTCCACGGCGGTATCTGTGCGACGCTCCTCGACTCCGTGATGGGCTGCGCCATCCACACAACCCTTCCCGCGGGCGCCGGCTATACGACGCTGGAACTGAAGGTCAACTACATTCGCGCCGTGCAGACCGACGACGGCGAACTCACCGGCGTCGGCGAGATCATCCACGTCGGCGGGCGTACCGCCACCGCCGAGGGCAAGGTGTTCTCGTCCGACGGCAAGCTCGTCGCGCACGGCAGCACCACGTGCATCGTGTTCCGCTAGGGCGGCACCCGGTTTTGACACCAGCCGACCCGGCTCAGCCGTTGTGGATTGCCTCCACCGTCAATCGCTCAGATCGACGCTTGCGGTCAACGACGATCGAGCACACCGCGGCGCACGACATCGCGAGCGCGAACGGAACCGCACCCACGAACAAATCGAGGTCGGGGATGCACAACTCGACGTTCCCGCAGTAGTCCTTGAATTCCTTACCGCTGAACGTGCGAATCCCGTTGAGCGAGTATGCAAGGGCGCCCGCCCACACGATCGCGAAGGGTACCGTCGCCGCGGCGCTCCGACCAATGACACGCAGGACCACTGCATCTACGAACAGGACCGCCGCAGCTATTGCCGCCGCCATGTGGAAGTGCGCGGCCACACGGCCCGAACCCTCGATGGTGTATCGGTCCGCTGATGTCCAGTAATAGACCGCTAGCATCCACGGGATAGCAACGGTGGCTGCCACGTGCGCCACCCGCCACGCCCGACGCACTGCATGCCGATGCCCTCCGCTGCGGGGATTCACCGGTCGACACCACTGCGGCGCGCAGTGATCACGATCAGTCCGCGACGAGGTAGGTGTCGCGCAGCGTGGCGAGCGCGGCGTCGTCGAATCCAAGTCCGGTGAGGAAGTAACCCTCGATGTCGGAGAACTTCTGCCGTACCTCGTCGAACGCGCCGTCGAGGTAGGCGGGGTCGACGCCGAGGACCGGAAGTAGCACGTCCGGGTCGCCGCCCGCTGCCGCGAAGTCGTCGAAGATCGGCTTCAACGAGGGGATCAGGCGCTCGTTGGTGAGCAGATAGTCGTGATAGATGTCGTCCTTGTCGACGCCGAGCAGCGCCAGCAGCGACGCTGCCGCCCAGCCGGTGCGGTCTTTGCCTGTCGTGCAGTGGAACAGCGACGGACCGTCGTATTCGCCGAGGAGCCCCCGGAAGTAGCCGCGGTAGGAGCGCACAGCGCTCGGTAGCGAGACCATTCCGCGGTAGGTGGCCGCGATGGCTTCGGCGGCTTTACCGCCCGCGAGTTCACGTGAGGCCATCTTCACGGTCTCCGGGTCGGAGAAGAACCGCTGCAGATTTGCCGGTACCGCGGTCTCCGAATCGGCAAGGACGTCGAGGTGGATGTCGGCGACGTCGGGAAGCGCGGGATCGGGAAGTGCGGTCCGCTCAGCCGTCGACCGCAGGTCGTAGATCGTGCGGACACCGAGCTTCTCGAAGGACGGGAGATCGGCGGTGGCCATGGACCGGAAATCCGTCGAACGGTACAACCGATCGGATACAACGACCCTTCCATCGTGTCCTCGGTACCCACCGAGGTCGCGCAGGTTGGGCAGGCTGGAGACGGGGCTGGGCGCACCGGGCCCAGAAGACGGCTCAGAGGACATGGCACCGAGTCTTCCAGATGAATGGTCGCACTTCAGTGAGGGCCGGGCCCCGCGGGCGGATTCGGATTGGCGGGCACGAGATACGGGAATGTGTCGTTCGCGCGGCGCGACGGCGAGTCGACGTGGTCGCTGATGCGCGGACCCTTCGCCGCGTTGACGAGATACGTGTACAGGGTGTCCATGCAGTCGTCGTTGAGTGAGCGCCCGCCCATCGTCTCGTGCGGACGCCCATCGCGGACAGCGCGCTCGATCTCGAGAAAAGTGTTGTCGCCAAACGGCTTCCACGCGTCGACGATCATTAAGTCGGCAAGAAGCATCTCGGCGAGCGCGTGGTCGGGGCCGAGTGCAAACGCGCGGGCTAGTAAGGCAAGGCTAAGCATGATTAGATGGCGCGCATGGGAATTCTGCGCCGCCTTACTGCGATCGTCGCCTTCACCGCCGCCGCCGCCGGGGCTGCAGTGGCAGCGCCGACGACCACCGCGAATGCGGCAGCGCCCCGCGGGACGCTGCTCATCGTCCCCGGCCAGTCGTTCGGAGCCACTCCGTACACCCTGATGGCCGACGCGCTGCGCCGTGATGGCTACCGAGTGCGCGTCCTCGACCTCATGGGAACGCAACTCGTCTCCGACGCTCACGCCATCGGCAGGGCCGTCGATGCGGAGAAGGCGGCCAGGCCGTCGACGCCGGTGTCGCTCGTCGGACACAGCGTCGGTGGCGTGACGACGCGCTACTACGTGAAGAACCTCGGCGGCGCGTCGAAGGTGGCGAACGTAATCGCCGTCGGCACACCGGAATACGGCTCGCCGGGCGGATGCAACCAACCCGGCACAGACGGACAGTTGTGTCCGGGCAGTGCGTTCCTGCGCGATCTCAATGCAGGAGACGACACCCCCGGCCCCACCAAGTACTACCGCATCCGCAGTGCATACGAATGGGTGACCGGCGACCTCGACGGCGGTCAGTGCCGTGTCACGCCGTTGCCCGCATTCGTCGCGCCGACCGGCTACACCGAACACACCGCCGAGGCCGTCAATCCCGGAGTTTTCCGAGCTGTTTCGCGTGCAGCAGCCGGACATTGCGACGGACAGTTCGTCGATCAACCCGACGGCCAGTTGACCGCCAAGAACTCACTTCGACCACAGCGCTGAGCTGGTTCAACGCGGGCAATTGACCGTGTAATCCCAGGCAGTGCCGCTCTGGGCCCCTCGGTCGGATTACATCAGGTTTCAGCGCGCTCGGAGAGAACCCGACCGATGGCTTGGGCAAGCACCTCCGGCGGTTGCGCACCCGAGATCCCGTAGCGACCGTCGATCACGAAGAACGGCACACCACTGATCCCGTAGGCGCTCGCCTGGTCGAGATCGGCGTCGACGACGTTCGCGTACGTCCCTGTGCGCAAGGCATTTTCGACGTCGTCCCGGTCCAGGCCGATCTCGGCTGCGAGGTCGGTGAGTTCATTGACGTCGCCGAGGCGCTTGCCCTCGGTGAAGTGTGCGGCAAACAAACGCTCGGCCATATCAGCCTGCCGCCCAACGCTTTTGGCGTAATGCAGCAGCTCGTGGGCCTTGCGGGTGTTGGCGTGTCGGGCGATGTCGAAGTCGTAGTGCAGACCGGCATCGGCGGCGACCTGGGTGACGTGGGCAAACATCTGCCTGACCTGATCGGCAGGCATCCCCTTGCTCTGCACCAAGAAATCGATCTCGGGAGCGTCCGTCTCCGGCGGTGTGTCAGGCGCGAGTAGGTAGCTGTGGAAGTCCACAGAGACAGCGTTGGAGTCGACAGCGTTGGAGTCGACAGCGTTGGAATCTTGGAGGAGCACGAGCGCGGCGTCGAGGTTGCGCTTGCCGATATAGCACCACGGGCAGGCGATGTCCGACCACACGTCGATAGGTAAAGTACTCATGCTCTGTGCAACGCCGGGGCGGCGGTGCCACATTCCGCTACGCAATGCGTACCGCCGAATGTGTCGGGAACGTGTGACCCTGCAGGCCACACCGCCTCACGTCGCGTCGACGAATTCCGCGAGCGTTGCGTCCACCTTTTCCTGGACCGCCTTGATGCGATCCTCTATCGGCTTCGTCGAATCCAAGCCTTCTTTCGCCTTGGCGGCTACTTCGCCGATCAGTTTCGCCTGTTCGATGGAAACGATATGGAACTTATGCTTTTCGAACTTGTGGGCCACATTGCCCGCAAGCCCATTCTCGACCGCGAGACCTTTGACCAGATCCAACTTGGCGTCGCCAGAACCCTCGGTGAAGTCGAGGTCTTTCAAATCCACCCACACGACGTTCGGGCACGTGACGGACTCGAAGATGTAGCGGGGGTTGGTCAGGTCGATGACGACCTGCCACAGCGTCGTCGACGCATCCGGCTTGCCGGGTTCGGGAATCCGGTACGGCTGCGCAGCATTTCGGATAATGCTCGCCATGGCGGCCGTGGCCTGCACGCGTGACTTCGGCTCTGGTTGGTTGTGCACGTAGAAGGTGGCGCGAGCGAAACGGTCGGGAGCTGCGCATGTACCCGGAAGTGGTTGGTCGCCGCCGAGACCCTCATACTTCTTCACGAGTTCGAGTTGTTGGTCGTAGCTGGGCGAATTCGTCATCACCCAGTAGTCCTCGCTGTGATAGATGTCCAGCTTGCCGTCGATGTACTCGAAGATCGCCGAATCGCCCGACGCGTCATCGATCGCGAGGTGGATCGCAGGTTTGCTGCCACCGGTCGGATCCGTCATGGGGATCACCTGCGGGTTGTTTTCCTCTGCCCACCGGACGGCTTCTGCCACCGACGCGAAATTGTCGAGGAAGAACTGCAGCCAGATCGACATCGCGAGCTGAGGGCGGTCAGGGTCGGGGGCACCGTACTCGGATTCGGCAAGCCACAGAATGTGGCCCGCCAACCCCTTCTCGTTGACTCCGTCGGTCGAGAGGATGTCGTAGACGCCTGCGATCACACTGCCGTACTTCGACGGGCATGAACCCCACGCATCTCCGAGCCCTGATCCCAGGTGATCGAACGCCGAAGGTGCGCCGGCAACCCGCCGATCGCCACCTGCAACGCAGCACGCAGGTCCTCACCGGTGCGTGTGGTCGGCATATGCAGCAACATCACATACCGGGTCGAGCGTTCGACCAACGTGCCGATCTGCGAACGCCCGTCACGGCCCACGATGCAGTCACCTTCCCAGTCACCGGGAACCGCACGATCACCCACCTCGGGGGG
>NZ_DLSO01000017.1:0-18141 GCF_002500165.1 Gordonia sp. UBA7860
GCCGACGAGCCCGCCCCTCCGGCCGACCGATCGCCCGGAGAATCGCGTAGCACCGATGCCGCGGCTCGCCCACCCCAACAGCGGCTTCCTTCACCGGCACCCCGGCATCCACCAGCCTCGCCAACTGGTCACCGAACCGAACACAGTCCTCCTGAAACGACATGATCGCCGCAACCTCTCACCTGAGAGTGTTGCGACGATCATGTGAACCCGCCCGGTTGCGGGGCCGCGGTTATTGTTCTGGGTTTTTCCCGGTCGGCCGCCTAGCACTGCTGCAGACAGAGCCTAAATGTGTGTTGAATCGGTAGATGTGGGTGCTGCAGCACCAACATCCTTCGATTGGACACACATTTACGAAGATCCGAGTAGCAGCCGCCGTCAGGCAACGCCACAGATCGATCCGTCCGCGTGGAGTTCAGCCGGCCTCGCCGAGTCGTCGAATCAGACCGCCGTTTCCCGCGCGCATCATGTGAGAGTGGTTGAGCGCCAACAGCGGACGGCACACTGTCACCAGCCAGACAGGAATCTGCTTGCGGAGGACCACTTCCTGAGTGAAGTCTGCGGTGGTCACGTCGTCCGTCTGCGACACACACCACTGACTCCAGCCGACGAGATCGCCGGCAAGGGTCGCGCGGAGGATTCCGCGTCGGGGATCGCGAACTTGTTCGACCGCACTGACGTACAACGACATCGGGAGAAGGGAACGCAGTCTCGCAGTGCCGGAACGTTCGTCGACGCGGTGGACGTCGTAAACCTGCGGCCACCACAACGGGTAGGCATCGGCGTCGGCCAAGGCGTCGAAGACCGCGGTTCGGGCGAAGGGCAGACTCCAGCGACTCGTCATCCGGAAGAAGCGCGGATCGCCCACGGGTCCAGTGTGATCCACGCACACCGCATCGGCCAGGGCCTACTCAATTCCAGACGCGAGAACTCCCACCGCCAACTCGTGCGGTGGGAGTTCTCGCCCTGTGAGAGTGGTCTGTAGTGAGCTGTTCCGCCTACTACTTCGGTGGCATCCGGATTCCGCCGTCGACGCGGACGACCTCGGCGTTCATGTAGGAGTTGCTGACCAACTCGATGACCATCGAGGCGAGTTCGTCGGGCTCACCGAGACGCTTCGGGAACAGGACGTTCTTGCCGAGGTTGGCCTTGAATGCGTCGGAGTCGGGGCCCGAGCCGTAGATCGGGGTGTCGATCAGGCCGGGTGCCACGGTGTTGACGCGGATGCCGACGGCCGACAGGTCGCGCGCGACCGGGAGCGTCATGCCCACGACGCCACCCTTCGACGACGAGTACGCGGCCTGACCGATCTGTCCGTCGAATGCCGCGACGCTGGCCATCGACACGATCGCGCCGCGCTCTCCGGTCTCGGTGGGCTCGAGGCGGCTCATCGCGGTGGCCGCGAGACGAATTGCGTCGAAGGTGCCGATCAGATTGATCGCGATGACCTTCTTGTACGCGTCGAGGTTGTGGGCCGAGGCGAACTCGCCGTCCTTGCCGACGGTGCGCTGCGCCCAGCCGATGCCCGCCGAGTTGACCAGCACACGGAGCGGGCCGAGCTCGCTCGCCTGATTGACAGCGGTCTCGATCTCGGCGGTGTCGGTGACGTCCACCGAGACGAACTCGCCGCCCACTTCCTTGGCCAGCAGTCCGCCCTTGTCGGCGTTGAGGTCGGCGACGACGACCTTCGCGCCCTTGGCGGCCAACTGGCGAACCACTGCGGCGCCGATACCCGACGCCCCACCCGTCACGATTGCACTTGCTCCGTTGATATCCACGTGGCCAGCCTACGACGAACTGTGTCGCGGATAACAGCGGGGCCGAGCGATCGCTCGGGAGCACGAATCGTCAGAGGCTCACGACGCCCGATCGGTTCACGGAGCCCGATCGGTGAACATGGCGACGAGAAGGTCGCGCCGCCGCGAGCCCAGTGCGGGATCGAGTCGGTGCCGACGAGCGAGCGTGCACATGCCGTGCAGGGAAGACCACAGCTCACTGCAGACGACAGCACTCGTCGCGCTCGTAGTCGCCGTTTCCCTGGCGTGAAATACCCGACGCGAGATACCCAGTCGACGCTCTCGAGCGCACAGTCGATGGTCAGACGCAGCGGATGATCGGCTCGGGGTCGTACTTCACGGTGCGTGTGTGTCTGTTGATCTCGGCGCCGGTGACGGCGTCGGAGATGACCCGGGTGTTCGACGTCGTGAAGCCGCGAATCCCGTTGTCGGCCAAGCATTCGTCACCGCGAGGCAACTCGACGACCGAGGGTGAGGTGTAGGCGTAGCGGTCGCCGGTGATCGACTCGACGTCGACCGTCTTGGTGCTCCACATGCGCACGATCACACTCGAGGGCGTCCATCCGGTCTCGATCAGGATTCCGTGGCGGGTGTTGTTCCGGAAGACGAGATCGATCGCGCCCTCGAAGACCGTCGCCTCACGCGCCTCCGGGTACCGCGAGATGTAGTAGCTGTGCTCGGTGTGGTCGACATCCTCGAGGCCCGCGAAGTACGACGCGTTGTACAGCGTGGTCGCGAACTGCGAGATCCCACCGCCGACCGCCTTCGACGGCCTGCCGTGATCGATGATCGTCGACGTGACGTAACCCTGCGCCTCACCGCGTGGACCGGTGTAGGAGTTCAACGAGAACGTCTCGCCCGGGAGCACCACGGCGCCGTCGACCTGCTCGGCCACCAGCCGGATGTTCTCGCCCGACGCCGACGAGAAGTCGCCCGTGGTGAACTCCGAGACCACTTCCTTCACACCGAGGCTCTTGGCCTTGTCGGTCGTCACCTTCGGTTTGCGTACCTGGTAGGTGGCGCTCACGGTGTCGGGGCGATCGTCGGCGAGCGCGGCGTCGACGATGGTCTGTGTTGTCTTTCGCCAGTCGATGCGTGCGCCGTCGCGGGCGGGCACCACCTGTGGGCTGCCGCCGCTCAGACGGAACGTCGCGCTGACCGGGGCCCGCTCGGTACGGGCGAGATCTGCGCCTACACGCTTCGACACCGCCTTCTCGTCGGCGCGTACGACGAGCCCGCCGCGACCGTCAGCCTCGAAGCGCAGCACCGAGCCGAGGTCGTCGGGGCTCAACCGGGTGCGCGCGCCGTCGGTTCCGGTGATCGCCAGCGACGCCGACGTCGCGCGGGTGGCCGGACCGTCGACAGTTCGACGCACCGTCTCCGCCGATACCGTCGGCGAGAACGGCTCCATGGGGAGGTCGATCGGGCCGGCGTCGTCAAGCCAATGATCGGCGAGCTCATCGGCAGCACGCTCACGTACGACGCGCAGACCCTTGCTCGGCATCTCGGCGACCGGAGTGGCACCGCGATACCGAACACCGCCCTCGACGGCGGCCTTCTCCAAGTCGGCCTTGCGCGCATCGAGCGTCGAGTTCAAGCGTGAGCGATCGACGTGGACGACCGGCTCGACGTCCTGGCTACGTCCGAACAGCGACGCAATGCGGTCGAAAAGACTCCGCGGTTGCCGCATCAGACGCTCGGTGGTCGCGTCGGCGTCGAAAGACAGCCCGAGTTCGTGCGGCGCCACCGCCGCGGTTCCCGACGGGGTCCTGATCGTGACGGGCTGCACGGCTCGCTTCTGCAGCTGCGTGAGCGCCGGGGTCAACTGAGTGCGTGAGAGGTTTCCGACGTCGAGGCCCGCCGTGGTCGCGCCGCGGGCCGAATGCGAACTCGTGACGACCAGATCGACGGCCAGAACCAAAGATGTGAGAAGCACCACACCGGTGATCAGTCGCGCACCGACACGTCGACGACGTGCGGAGGCGGTGAACACTTTGTCAGTCATACAGGACATTTCAGACGCGGGCGAGGTGGGCTCCGCTCGCTCCGTCAGGTCGAGCTCCGGGAGTGGGCGCTTCTGACCTGGGAAAAGCAGGCGCTCCGGTTGAGCTGTCGGGTCGGGGGTCTGACAGCTCAACCGGAGCTAACACGTATATCTACCCTGCTTCCCGATTCGTTACAGCCCGTTGGAAAACCTTTGACCGAACTGACAGGAAGGATGGTTCTCTAGGGAGGCTCGGTAGGGAGGCCTCGGTGGGAAGGCCTCGGTAGGAAGGCCTCGGTAGGAAGCCTCAGCCCTCGATGATCGCGGTGACGCCCTGGCCGCCCGCGGCACAGATCGAGATGAGCGCGCGTCCGCCACCGTTGGCCTTGATCTGCTTGGCAGCTTGGGCCACGATCCGACCACCGGTCGCCGCGAACGGATGGCCCGCCGCCAACGAGGAGCCGTTGACGTTGAGCTTGCTGCGGTCGATCGAGCCGAGCGCGGAGTCGAGTCCGAGTCGCTCCTTGCAGTACTCCTCGCTCTCGAACGCCTGCAGCGTGGCGAGGACGACCGACGCGAACGCCTCGTGGATCTCGTAGAAGTCGAAGTCCTGCAGCGTCAGGCCGTTGCGCTTGAGCAGACGCGGGATCGCGTAGGTGGGAGCCATGAGCAGTCCGTCGGGTCCGTTGACGTAGTCGACGGCCGCGGTCTCGGAGTCGACGAAGTAGGCCAGCACCGGCAGGCCCTTCTCCTGTGCCCACTCGTCGGACGAGAGCAGCACGGTCGACGCACCGTCGGTGAGCGGCGTCGAATTGCCTGCGGTCATCGTGGCGTCACCCAGCGAGACACCGAAGACCGGCTTGAGCTTGGCGAGCTTCTCGACGGTCGAGTCGCCGCGCAGGTTCTGGTCGCGCATCAGGCCCTGGTACGGGGTGATCAGGTCGTCGAAGAAGCCCGCGTCGTAGGCGGCTGCCATCTTCTGGTGGCTCGCCGCGGCCAGTGCATCCTGGTCGGCGCGCTTGATGCCGAATTCCTTGGCGGTGATGGCCGCATGCTCGCCCATCGACATGCCGGTGCGCGGCTCGCCGTTCTTGGGAATCTCGATACCGAGATTGGGCAGCGCCTTCAGAATCCCGAGCACCTGGTCCTTGGGCGACCGCGCACGGTTGACCTCCAGCAGCGACAGTCGCAGGTCCTCAGAGACACCGATCGGGGCGTCGGACGTGGTGTCGACGCCGCCACCGACCGCGACGTCGTAGCGACCGCGCGCGATGCCGTCCGCGACAGCCGTGATCGCCTGCAGGCCGGTGCCGCACGCCTGCTGGATGTCGAAGGCCGGGGTGTACGGCGAGAGCGGCGATCCGAGCACGCATTCGCGGATGAGATTGAAATCACGCGAGTGCTTGAGGACCGCACCGCCCGCGACCATGCCGAGGCGCTCGCCCTGGAGGTTGAAGCGGCTGACCAGGCCGTCGAGGGCCGCGGTGAACATGTCTTGGTTGCCGACCTTGGCGTATGCCTTGTCCTGGCGTGCGAACGGAATGCGGTTGCCGCCGAGGATCGCGACCGGACGCTCGTCGCGAGTCTTGGGTGTGTAAGCCACTTGGATCTCCCAGGGATGAGGGTTGACACTTATAGCGTATTCTTACTCCAGAGTAAGTTAGTTGTCGAACTGCTGCGGACCCCGGGTCCGTCGACTACCCGACAACCGACTCATCGATTCACCTGCACATGAGCCGCACATCACGATCAGAGGAGATTCACGTGGCTTCCAACGGAACCGCCGGTCTGTATTCGAGTTTTGTCCATTCCGGCCCCGGATCGTTCATTGCCAAGCAGGCAGGACTCCCGGTGCCCCCGAAACTGCGTCGCTACAAGCCGTCGGAGCCGCCGCTTCCGGGTCCGGTGCTGCTCGGCGGCGACGGCCGACTCGTCGAGCCGGTCCGCGAGATCCTCTCCACTCCTGACTACACCCTGATCCACAACGCGACCACGGGTCGCAGCGCCGACAAGTACGGCGGCCTGGTCTTCGATGCGACGGGCATCAAGAAGGCAGCCGACCTCAGCGCGCTGTACGAGTTCTTCCAGCCGGTCATGCGCTCGACGGCGGCCTGCGCGCGATTCGTCGTGCTCGGCACCACTCCCGAGCTCATCGACGACCCCGACGAGCACGTCGCCCAGCGCGCGCTCGAGGGCTTCACGCGGTCGCTCGGCAAGGAGTTGCTGAAGGGGTCGACCGTTCAGCTCGTCTACGTCTCCCCCGACGCCAAGACCGGTGTCACGGGACTCGAGTCGACGCTGCGCTTCGTGCTCTCGGCCAAGTCGGCGTTCGTCGATGCCCAGGTGATCCGCGTCGACGCCGACGATTCGGTCGCTCCCGCCAACTGGGACAAGCCGCTCGACGGCAAGGTCGCGGTTGTCACCGGTGCCGCGCGCGGTATCGGCGCGACCATCGCCGAGGTGCTGGCACGTGACGGCGCCCACGTGATCTGCGCCGACATCCCCGCCGCCGGTGAAGCACTCGCCGAGACCGCGAACAAGGTCAACGGCACCGCATTCCCGCTCGACGTGAGCGCACCCGACGCCGGCAGCAAGCTCGCCGAGCACGCACTCGAGCGTCACGGCGGCATCGACATCATCGTCAACAACGCCGGAATCACGCGCGACAAGCTGCTCGCCAACATGGACGAGGGCCGCTGGAACTCTGTGATCTCGGTCAATCTCGTTGCGCCGCAGTCACTTGTGAACGCGCTCATCGAGTCCGATGCGCTGCGCTCCGGCGGCGCCGTCGTGGACGTCAGCTCCATCGCGGGCATCGCGGGCAATCGCGGCCAGACCAACTACGGCGCGTCGAAGGCAGGCGTCATCGGCCTCGTCGACGCGTACTCGCCGCTCCTCAAGAAGAAGGGCATCACCATCAACGCGGTGGCGCCAGGCTTCATCGAGACCAAGATGACCGCGGCGATTCCGCTCGCCACCCGTGAGGCCGGCCGTCTGATGAGCTCGCTGCAGCAGGGCGGCCAGACCGTCGACGTCGCGGAGACCGTCGCCTACTTCGCCAACCCGGCGAGCAATGCCATCACCGGCAACGTGGTTCGCGTCTGCGGCCAGGGATTCCTGGGGGCCTGATGAGCAAGACGATCACACTCGACGGCCCTCCGAGCACGCTCGACGTGTATTCGAAGGCCGTCACCGCCATGCTGCCGGTGATCGGCAAGTCGGGGTCGGTGCGTCCCGACACTCCGCTACCGGACAGGCGATATCGCCTCGAGAACGTGCGTGTCGACCCCGACCGCCTGCACGCGTATACGCTCGCGACCGGACAGCAGTACGGTCCGGTGCTACCGATCACGTACCCGTTCGTGCTGCAGTTCCCGCTCGCGATGAAGATCATGACCGACGGCGACTTCCCTTTCGGCGCAGTCGGTTCGGTGCATCTGGAAAACACCATCGAACGGTTCCGTCCGATCGGCGTCGACGAGCCGCTGACCATCGAGACGCATGCCGAGAATCTGCGCGAACACCGCAAGGGCATTCTCGTCGACATGGTGTCGGAGTTCAGCGTCGGCACCGAGCCGGTGACGCGCCAGGTGGCGACTTTCCTCTCGCAGCAGCGCACCAGCCTGTCCGACGAACCACGCGGCCCCGCGCCGCGTGAACAGGCTCCGCCGCCGCCGAACGCGATCCTGTCGGTTGATCTCGGCCGCATCCGCGAGTACGCCGCGGCATCGGGTGACCGCAATCCGATCCACATGAGCGATCTGAGCGCCAAGGCGTTCGGATTCCCCAAGGCCATCGCGCACGGAATGTGGAGTGCCGCAGCAGCAATCGCCAACGTCGAGCCGCAGCTGCCCGACCACGTCACCTACGCCGTGAAGTGGGGTAAGCCGATCCTGCTTCCGGCGAAGGTCAACCTCTATGTCCGACGCATCGACGGGGTCGGCGGGAAATCGTCCGGCAACTTCGACATCGCGATCCTCAACCGGCGCAAGGGTTATCCGTACCTGACCGCCACCACGCGAGGGGCGTGACCATCGCGGGCGGGTAACAGCACCAGAACTGCCGCTTCTCCGGGGTATCGGGGAGGCGGCAGTTTTGTGTTGCGACGCGGGTCGAGGACTGGTTGAGAGATTCGACCGACGTGAGACGTGCGGTCGCTACGCCGTGGCACCCTCGTCGCCGACGCCACCGCCCCGGCCGACGCCCTTCAGTCCGCGCCAGGTGATACCGACCAAAAGGTCTGTGGCAGTGTCGATATCGACATCGCCCTCCGAAATGCGGTCTGCGACAGCCTCTCCCGCACCGACGAGTGCAACAGCGGTCAGTTCGAAGTCGACGTCACTCGCGCCCTCGACCGTGGTGCCGCGTCGAATCAGTTCGGCGACCATGTCGGTGACGCGGTCGCGGCTGTCGCGGACGATCTGCGCGAAGTTGGCCGTGCCGATCGCCACGCGATAGAGCACCTTCCACGACTGCCGGTGCTGGTCGACGTATCCCAAGAACTCGCGGACCACGGTTCGGGCCTGATCGCGCTGTCGCAGAGTGGGATCGAAGCCGATCGCCATCGCGTCGATGAATCGTCCGGACTCACGCGCGATGCAGGCACTGAAGAGTTCGTCCTTGGAGCCGTAGTACAGGTAGAGCATCGGCTTGCTTATTTGAGCCTCTGCCGCGATCGAGTCCATCGACGTCTCGCGGAACCCGTTCTCTGAGAACACCTTCACCGCGGCGTCGAGCATCTGTTGCTCGCGAACCGCGCGCGGGAGACGCTTGGTTCCGCCTGCCATCGCTCATCTCCTCCGTGCGGCGCTGCCTACATGTGGGTTACCCAACAACTTTACCAGTGAGTAAGTTTCCCGGCGGCACAACCGGCACCGCCTACGAGATGTGCTCTGCCTCATTCCTGATTGCGAATGCGCAACACTCAGCAGCCCTACCCACGTCAGCGGCCCTCACCACCTCAGCAGTGCAGCACGCCCTTGGCCCGCAGAATCCGCACGACGGATCGGTCGACGCGAGCCTGCGTGAGCGTACCGGCGGTCACGGCGCTCTGCATCGAGTCGAGCACCGACGAGACGCGGTCGGTGGTGATCCACAGCGCGATGTCGCCACCGGCCTTGATCGACATCAGCGCGGCCTGCTCGATGGGGTAGCGCTCGCTGATCGCGGCCATGCCCGACAGGTCGTCGGAGAACACGACTCCGTTGAACGCAGGACCGCCGTAGGGCTTGCCCGTGCGCAGCATGGTCATCGCACGGGGACTGATGCTCGACGGCGTCTCCGGACCGGTCAGTCCCGGCACGATCAGGTGTCCGACCATCACACCCGCGTTTCCGGGGTTGCGCAGCAGCGTCTTGTACGGCACGAGGTCGCTGGTGATGAGCGACGACAGCGGCGGTGTGCGCACGACCCCGGTGTGCGAGTCGCCCGAGCCGTGCCCGTGGCCGGGGAAGTGTTTGTAGACGGGCATGATGCCCGCGTCCTCGAGCCCGGCGGCAAACGCGCCCGCATACTGCGTGACGACCTGCGGATCGTTGCTGAACGAACGATCACCGATCACCTCGTCGGCGCTCTCGTCGCTCACATCGGCGTCGGGCGCGAAGTCGACGGTGATTCCGAGCCGCTTGAGCTGACCGCCGATCGACGCCGCAAAGGTGCGCACCTGGGCGGGAGTCTTGGTCTGGGCCAGCTCGCGCGCCGACGGACTGTCGATACCCAGCGACGACAACCGCGACACGCGGCCACCCTCCTGGTCGACGGTCACCATCAGCGGGAATGGCTGCGAGCGTGACAGTCGGGCGGCGGCGCCGCTGGTCAGGATCGACTTGTCGGTCCAACTCCCGACGAAGATGCCGCCGATGTGCTCGCGTTGCACCACCTGCGTGGCGTCGGCGGTTCCCGTGACGCCGACGACGATGAGCTGAGCGAGTTTCTGTCGCAACGTCATTCTTGACAGCTCCGAAGCACCACACGCATTGGGTGCCATTGCAGGCGACGACGCGGACGCGGGCACGCTCTGCGATGCGGGAGTCGACGCGTACGCCGACGTCGTCGACGATCCGCCACCGGACGAACTGGTCTGGCATGCCGTCAGCGTTGCGGCGACCGCGAGCACGACACCAGCCGTCCGGACACCTGTGAAACGTCGTCGATCAAGGCCCATGTACCGAGTCTGGCATGTACGATTCCCACATGGCTGCGGGGTCGTCACCCTCCCCCACCGGCCCACTTGGCCCCGGTGGCGCTGACCAGCGCGAAAAGATCCAACCTTCCCGTTCCGGCCAGACTCTGCTGATCGCATACGACGGCTCTCCGAACGCCGATCGCGCCATCCGATACGCAGCACGCTTCCTCCAGGCCCGCGTGGCGCACGTCGTCACCGCGTGGGAGCCCGGTGCGATGAGCGCTCCCCGGGTCTCGTCGTTGGCGGCAGGAATGCAGCCGTATCTGGACACAAGGGCAGAAATCGAAGTCGACGAGGCGCTCGAGCGAGAGGCGACCGAGACCAACGCGCGCGGCGTCGCACTCGCGACCGAGTGGGGTTTGGAGGCCACGGGAACCCTGGTCGAAGCCGATTCGACGGTGTGGGCGGCACTCATCGCGGCCGCCGACTCGTTGGACGCCGATCTGCTGGTGACCGGTACCCGCGGCGCCACCGGCTTCAAAGCGCTCCTTCGCTCGTCCGTCGCAGAACGCGTACTCAAGCACTGTCACCGTCCGGTTTTCATCGTCCCCGCCAAGTGCGAGTCCGAGCCACGCCCAGAGATCACCATCTGAGGTTGACCGGCGAAATGGTAGTTTCGTCCGCATGCGCAACAACCGACTGATCGCCGGAGCCGTGGCTGGTATCGCCGGCATCATCGTCGGCCTGGGTGCGGTATTCCTCGGCGGAGCGATCGCGTCGGAGAACAGCCCGTCGACAGACGTCAACAACATCAACCCCAACAGCGGGTTCGTGCAGGGGTCCGTCGACTACGGCTCACGCCAGAACGCCGACAACAAGTGAGCGCACCTCGCATCGGACACTCTCGCATCGAATCACGCAGCATCTGAGGCTCCGCGACCGCTCACTTGGTCAGATGCATTCAGCCGGTCGGATGCGCACTGACGATCAGATGCACACTGACGATCAGGGGCACACTGGCGGCCGCGCGATGAGTCGACGCGGCGTCGGCGTCGTCTTCCTCGTGGCGCTGGCCGTCAGCCTGCTGCAGTCGCCGGGCCGGATCTCCGCCGACACCAAACTCGACCTCACCGCCGACCCGGTCGGCTTCTTGGCCAGGGCTGCTCACCTGTGGACACCGACCGCCCCGATGGGGCAGGTACAGAATCAGGCGTACGGCTACTTCTTCCCGCATGGCGCGTTCTTCGCCGTCGGCGAGTTGGCGCACATTCCGCCGTGGATCACCCAGCGTCTGTGGTGGGCGATCCTGCTGACCGTCGGATTCGTGGGAATCGTGCGTCTCGCCGAACTGCTGCGGACCGGCTCACCGGGTTCACGACTTCTCGCCGCACTGGTCTTCGTCCTGAGCCCGCGGGTGTTGACGACGCTGGGTTCGATCTCGTCGGAGACACTGCCGATGATGCTCGCACCGTGGGTGTTGATCCCTGTGGTGCGGGCGCTCGACGCCGATCAGCCGTCGCCGTATCCGCTGTGGCGCGACGCGTGCCGGTCGGCGGTCGCGGTGGCGCTGATGGGCGCGGTGAACGCCGTGGCCACCCTCGCCGCGCTGGGCGTCGCCGTGGTGTGGTGGGTGATTTCGACAAGCTCAATCAGCGGGCGGAACTCATTCAGCGGGAGAACCCACCCGCTGGTCGAGCCGGGCGCGAGCGGAGCGAGCACCCGAGTCGAGACCACCCGCCGCGGGCTGCGCTTCGGCGTCGCGTGGGCGGGCGCGCTGGTGCTCGCGTGCACGTGGTGGGTGGTGCCGCTACTGATCCTGTCGCGCGTGTCGCCCCCGTTTCTCGACTTCATCGAATCCTCGCGTGTCACAACGGAATGGACGTCGCTCACCGAGGTGCTGCGCGGCACCAGTTCGTGGACTCCGTTCGTCTCGCCCGAGCGCATCGCGGGAGCCGTGCTGACGACACAGCCCGCGGCTGTGCTCGCCACCGGGACACTCGCGGCAGCGGGACTTGCCGGACTGTGCATGCGCCGCATACCGTTTCGCGGACGCTGGGTCGCCATTCTCGTCGTCGGCCTCGTCCTGATGTGCGTGGGCTATGCCGGTGGCCTGGGCTCACCGATCGCAGAACCGATCCGAGTCTTCCTCGACGGCCCCGGCGCCTTTCTCCGCAACATCCACAAGTTCGAGCCGTTCATCAGAATCCCGTTGGTCCTCGGATTCGCGCATTTACTCGCGCGCGTTCCACTACCCGGTACGGCGTCGGCACGAGAGACGTTCTCCGCGTTCGCACATCCCGAGCGCTCGCGCCCGGTCGCCGCGACCATGGTTCTCGTCGTCGCCCTGATCGGTGCGGGTTCGCTGGTGTGGACCGGGCAGCTGGCCCCGGACGGTACCTACCGCGCGATCCCCGGGTACTGGCAGCAGACCGCCGACTGGCTGCGCGACCATGCCGACGGGGATGACCCCGACGGCAATGATCCCGGCAACTCAGCGAATCCCGGTCGTGCGCTCGTCGTCCCGGGTGCCCCGTTCGCCGATCAGCTCTGGGGACTCACCCGCGACGAACCGCTCCAACCACTCTCGACGACGCCGTGGGCGGTGCGTGACGCCATACCGCTGACCCCGCCGGGGGCCATACGCGCCATGGACTCCGTGCAACGCGACATCGCTGCCGGACGTCCCTCACCAGGCCTCGCCGCGACTCTCGCGGGCCAGGGCATCGACTTCGTCGTCCTACGAGCCGATCTCGACCCGGAGACATCACGGTCGGCCCGCCCCCTGCTCGCCCAGCAGACGCTCACGGGCTCACCCGGTCTTCGTCGTGTTGCGACGTTCGGGCCGCGCGTCGGCCCACCGTCGGCGAGAGGTGTGGTGCGGGACAACGGGTTACGCCCCGACATGCCCGCCATCCAGATCTTCGCGGTCGACCACGGCGGCAACTCCGACGTCGCGTCGTTCCCGGGTACCGGCCCGATACTGACGGACACGGCGTCGACAACCCGCATCTCGGGCGGACCGGAATCGATTGCCGCGGTGCAAGATCTGCGTGCACGACTCGGCATGGCCCCGCTCGGCCCCTCGATTCTCGAGTCCGACGCCGCTCGCGCCGGTCTCGAAAGTGCCCCGCTCGTGGTCACCGACACCCCCGCCGACCGCGAAACCGACTTCGGCCGCGTCGACGACCACAGCTCGGCCATCCGGGCGCCCGGCGATGCACGCAGAACCCAGAATGCCGCGCCCGACTACCCGGTCGACGATCAGCCCCTCGTCGAGGGACAGTGGCTTCTCGACAATGCGCCCGGCGAGGTATCGGTCTCGACGTCGGGCTCGGCGTCGGACGCCACCCAGCCGGGCCAGACGTCGCCCGCGAGTTCGCCTGCCGCCGCGTTCGACGGCGACACGTCGACGGCATGGGCGAGCAGCGGACTGTCGTCTGCGGTCGGGCAATGGATGCGCATCGACTTCACCCGTCCGCGAAGCGATCTCGCCATCCGCCTGACCACGGCGAAGGCGCTCGGCGAAGACGTGTCGTCGATTCTGGTCACCACCGAGGCGGGTACGACGGTTGCGCAGGGCGTCGAGCCGAACAAGCCCGTGACGGTGACCGCACCCAGTGGTCCGACCCGCTGGATTCAGATTCGTGCCATCAGTACCGAGAATGGTTCTGCAGGAAACCAGTTCGCGCTCGGTGAGGTCGCGCTCACCGATCTCTCGTCGGGCATGCCGCTCACCATCCGCCACCGCATGGTGCTACCGACGCTGCAGGCAGATACAAAGGTGTCGAGTTGGGTTCTCTCCCAGGAACTCTCGGGACGGTCGAGCTGTCTACTCGACAACACCCCGGGCGATCGGGCCACCGATGTCGTGAGATGCGCTGGCGGACTGGGCCTCTCACCCGAGACGCTCGGGGTCATGACGCTCGCACTGTCGGTGCCGAAACCGACCAGCGTCACACCCGTGATGGTGCTCCGACCGAAACCAGGCGATGCACTCAACGCACTGCTGGCGCGTCCGGGAGCTGTGACAGCGCGCGGGCCGTCGTCGGTGTCGGATCCGAGAGGCTCGGCACAGGCTGCGGTCGACGGCGATCCGACAACCGTGTGGACCGCCCGCGACGACGACAAGGACGGTGACAAGTCCGGCCGAAAGTCACGCCCCCGCCTCGACATATCGCTGCCCACGGCGCAACGCGTCGACCGCCTGCGCCTCGTGATGCCGCACGACTACCCTGCGGCGCCGACGCGCGTGTCGGTCGACCTCGGAACCGGCCCGCAGGAACACACCGTCGGAAGCGACGGCATCGTCGACCTGAACCCCGCATTCACTGACCATATTTCGCTCACAGTGCTCGCACGACGAGACCTCATCGACGTCAACAGCCTGGGATTCACCAGTGTCGCACCGACCGGGATTGCCGAGGTGCAAGTCGAACCCGCCCCGCAAGCACCTCCGCTCGACGATGCACGCCCGATCTCCGTTGGCTGCAACGGCGGTGTGGGAATCACGGTGTCGGGCCAGGTGGTCGGCATGCAGATCCAGACGACGGCCGGGGCATTGCGCAGAGGCGAGCCGGTCGTCGCACAGCCCTGCACGCCGACCATAGGTCTTGGTGCCGGCGAGCAGGAACTCTCGGCGAATCCGGGCACCGCATTCACCGTCGACACCGTCGGGCTCGACGCAGGCGGCGGCTACGGTACCGCAGCAGCGTCGAATACCTCTGCCACACAGCCGGATTCGACCCAGAAGCCACACGTCCTCACCTGGGCCTCGACGTCGCGTTCGGTACAAATCGACGCCGCCGACGCCGCGCGGCTCCTCGTCGTTCCCGAGAGCGAGAATCCCGGATGGGTTGCGCGACTGGGAGGCACCGAGCTGCGGCCGGTCGTCGTGAACGGCTGGCAGCAGGGGTGGGAGGTTCCGGCCGGATCGTCGGGAACCGTCGCTCTCGAGTTCCGCTACGACACGCCTTACCGCTGGGCCCTGCTCGTCGGGTTCGTCTTGCTCGCAGTGCTTTTCGTTCTTGCGCTATGGCCGATCCGCACGCGACGAGAACCCGAGACGGCACCAGAGCCGACCGTCGAGTCGTCGTCGACGCCGCTCGCGACGTGTGCGTGTGCCGGTGCCGGCTGGCTGGCGGCGTCCTGGCTACTGGCGGGGTGGTGGGGTCTTGCGATCTCCGTCGTCGTCGGCGCAGCCGTTGCGGCGCTGAGCCCGAGAGCGCGGGTGGTACTGCCCTTTGTGGCGATGCTTGTGGCGACCGTCGGACTCGCAGCGGCTCCGTGGCATGCCGAGTCCGGATACAACGGATTCGCGTGGTGGGTTCAGCTTCCCGCGTTCGTCGCGGTAGCGAGCACTGTCTTCTCGGCGCTCGTCTCGGACGTGCCGGAGTCGTGGCGAGACACGCTTTTTCGCTGGCTGCGCGCGGCAGGTGTCGCCCCTCGACGCCGCGCTTCCCGAGAGCGCAGCCAGTTGCGCGACGGCTCCTCGATGAAGGCGTAACTCGCCGCCGAGATCCCGATGCTGAGGATCGCGGTGATGATCCAGACCACTGCGGTGTGGCCGGTGAACGGAACGATCCCGAACAGCCCGAACACCACCGCGAGTACGGCGACGTGCCAGATGAAGATGCCGTACGACCACCGCCCGAGCGCGAGCATTGCCGGCGAGGTCAGGAACGGGAACGGGCGGTCGGAGACCCTGGCCAGCACTCCCGCCCGACCATCCGAGCAGATCAGCGGGGCGAGCAGCGTGAAACCGCAGATCGCACCCAGCGCCATCTTCACGGCGAACTGCCACGGCGCGAGAACTCCCAGCCCCGTCGGGCCCGCGATAGGTGTGCACGCGAGCCCGTACGCGACGACGAACACGACGAGCATGAGCCTGCGTCGTGCGCCGACCGCCGCGACCACCCGCGTGAAGCGAGTCGGCTGGCCCAGTTCGTCGGCGCCCGCGACCTCGGCGAGCACCAGGCCCGCGACGAACCACGGGAGATGTCCGAGCACCCAGTTGGTCGGTTCGACGCCGTCGGGTGTCGGAAGCAGTTCGGCGATCCATCCCCAGCTCAGGCTCACCGCACCGAGCGCGAGCAGCACGGGGATACGGGCCGACACGCTGCGGCCGCGCAGTGCGAACAACGCGAAGCCGAGGATCGGGAGCAGGAGATAGAACGCGACCTCGACCGAGAGGCTCCACATCTGGGTCAGACCCGCGGTCAGCGACAGCGGCACAAAGACCTGCGTGAGCGTGAGATTGGCGAACCACACCGTCGCGTCGGCTCCCTGCGCCTCGGGCAGCAGAGTCAACACGACGACCACGACGACGAGGTAGGCGGGCCAGATGCGCACCACACGGTGGCGCAGATAGCGGCGTATCGGCGGATGCGCCGCGTGAGCCGACCGGCCCGCACTCGACCAGCCGTGCGCGCTCGCCACCCACGGCCGCCACAGCAGAAACCCCGACAGCGCGAAGAACAGCGCGACCGCGAGGTCGAGTCTGCCGAGGATCGGGCCGAGCACCGGAAGCGCGACGGCACCCGTCTGGAAGGCGACGTGCGTGGTGAGCACCCCAAGCGCAGCCACCGCGCGCATGCCCTCGAGCTGCGGAAAGAACCTGGGCGCCGGTCGACTCGACGACGGGGCGCTCTGCGTCGTCGATGGGTCTGGCATCAGGCCAGGATACGGGCCATCGCGCGGCGCGTATCCGGCCAGCGAACCGACACCCGCACCGACACCCGAGAGGCGAACAACAGGCGAACAGTAGTGTCGTGCCCATGTCGCAGGCCCGGAACCCGAGCCGTTTCAGCACGGCCGACCTCATCGGGCCGACTCTCATCTTTCTCGGCGCCTTCTTGATCGCGGTGACCATCGCGTTGCCGACGCTGTTCGTCGACCGCCTCCGCACCATCCCGCTCAGCACCGACCAGACCACGGTGTCGACGGCAGGCATGTCCGACGACGAGCACGCGCAGATCCTTGACCGCTGCTCGCTGAACACCCCGCGCGCACGTGTCCTCGACGCGACCCTCGTGCGCCAGCAACGCGTCGTGGCGGTGCGTCCCGCCGACTCGCGACGGGTCACGCTGCAGGCCGGCGCATCGGTGCAGGCCGACCGCATCTGGCTCGACGGGAAGGAATCCGAGTCCGACGCCGCGCGACCGGGCAGCGAGGTCGCGCCCACCGCGGGTGCCGACGCGTGCACCTCGCCGACGGTGTCGGCGGTCCGGGACCGCGTCACGCTCAACCGTCACTCCGCGCTGCCCGATCTCGGCGCCGTCGGCGGAACGCGGGGTAACTCCGAGATCCAGTACGACAGCAACTCCGCACCGGTCCAGGCGCCGGATCGTCGTGGCTACACCTACGTGCTGCCCTTCGATCCGCCGACGTCGGGCGCGCGGTACTTCGACGTCACCACGCGTCGCACCGTCCCCCTCGTCGACGCCGGGGAGTCACAGGTCGGCGGCCGCACCGCGATCCGGTACCGCGCCGAGATTCCCGACACCGACCTCGCCGCCATCGGCTCCGGAACCCCCTCGGGTACCCCGGCCACGCGCATCACGCGACCGGCGTCGTGGTTCGGCATCTCCGACGGTGACCCGAACCGGCAGATCACCGCGACACTGCACCATCGGGCGAAGTGGGACATCTCGGTCGACGCCGCGACTGGCGTGATCCTCGACGAACGCGTCGACGTCGCACAGACCTACCGCGTTGCCGGTTCTGATGGCCCAGACTCCGGTGTCGCGCTCACCAATCTGCGCGCGACGTTCGGCTTCGACTCCCCGACGCAGCGCACGATGGCCGACGACGCGGCGTCGCTCGCCGGACCCGTCACCATCTGGGGTCGCGTGGTGCCACTGATCGCGGGCATCGTCGGCGTGCTGGCGCTGATCGCGGGTGCGCTGCTCACGTTCCCTGGTCGGTGGCAGCGCTGGGTCGTCGATCACCGGCCACGCCGTCGGAGGAACGACGACCAACCGCGCCGTCGGAGGGACGACGATACGGAGTCCGATGCGAAAAACGAAGAGCCACAAGAGTTGTCGTGACCGCAGAGAGGGTAGCCGCGACGGCGGCGATCACCGCGAGGCGTATCACGCTGTGCCCGAGAAGAAGGATCGCGGCCGCCTCGATGGCGAGGAAAAGCCAGGCGAGGACCGAGATTCGGGTGCGGTCGTGCGCAATGGCCGCGAGCAGCGCCACCTGTAACACCGCGAACGCCGCGCCGGTGAAGGCAAACA
>NZ_DLSO01000070.1:0-3023 GCF_002500165.1 Gordonia sp. UBA7860
TCCCACGGCGGGCGCGCCGGGTCGAGCGCGGTCATCGCCAATTTCCCACACGTCGGCAGCAGTTCGCCCATCGAGCCGTCCCCGGGCAATCGGATGCGTCGAACGTGATAGTGGAGATCGAACTCCGGGTCGACGGCCCAACTCGGCGTGCCGGTGTGCAGCGGCGAATCAACAACGCGCGAACGGAATCTGGGCGCCATCCGGCTGCCCCAGTCGTGTGCCGCGATCAGTCTGTCCCAGTCGGGTTCGCAATCGTAGATCTCGATCATCGAGATCGTCCCGCGCAGTCGACGGTCGGTGTCGCCGCGCCACATCAGCGCGTCGACCGGACTCATATGCTGCTCGGTGCCCCACTCGAGGGGTTGGTCCTCACTCATTCGACAGCCTCCCCTGCGTCGTCACTGCGGCTCTCGTCCCGTTGCGAATCATGGTGTTCTGCAGTTCCGTTCGGCTCCGGCCACTCCGCCAGCGCGGTGATGAACATCTGGCGCACCTCCTCGGTGTGGTCGTCGATCGTCTCCACCTGCCACTCCGATGTGTCGACGGGCGGCAACACGCGCACCTCGATCGTGCCCGGTGCCACGAGTTGCGAACCACGCCACATCAATTCGCCGACGTTGCGCAGCACGACCGGAACGATGGGCACCCCTGCCTGCATGGCGATGTGGAAGGGCCCCTTCTTGAACCGTCCGATCCGCGGCGTCGGCGATCGCGTGCCCTCCGGCGCCACCACGAGCGAGTAGCCGTCCTCCCGTAGTTTGCGGACGGCGGGCTCGAGCTGATTGATGGCCTTCCCGGCGTCGGCTCGATCGATGAAGACCAACCCGGCTGCGTCGAGAATCTGACCGAACACCGGAAGCCGCTGGATCTCCTTCTTCGCCACACCCGTCGCGTCGCGTTGTATCAGGTGGATCATGACGGGGAGGTCGAGTTTGGACTGATGGTTGAACGCGAACACGCAGGGACGGTCCGACGTCAGGTATTCGGCGCCGTCGAGCACGTCGACATGCACACCGGCCAACGCCAGCCCGACGTCGTTTCCGGTGGCGATGCCCGTCTGGACGGCGCTCTCGAATCGACTGCGCGCCACGACACCGCCCGCGATTCCGGCAGCGGCGCCGGCGAGAAACGATCCGTACATCGCACCGGTACGCAGAGCCATCCCGAAGCGATTGTGTGATGGATTGCGTAGTTCGAGGATCAGCCACCCTCTGGATTCCGCCTCGGCCCGTAGCGTCCTCCGAGGCGAGACCGCTGCGGGATGTCCGACGCTTTCGAGATACGGGATGTCCTCGTTGCCGTCGCTGTAGGCGAAGGACGCGTCGAGATCCATGTCGTGTTCGCGCGCGAGGGAGCGCACCGCCGCCGCTTTACCCGGTCCCCAGAGCGGACGGCCGAGCACCTCCCCGGTGACGATGCCGTCGACCACCTCGACGTCGGTGGCCAAGGCGTGATCAGCCTCGATTTCGCGTGCGATGGGCTCGATCTGGAATCGCGTTGCCGACGACGCGATCACGATACGGTGCCCCATCTCGCGGTGCGCGTTGAGGATCTGCCACATCTGAGGACGTAGTTTGGCGGCCGTCTCCTGCCGAAAGAGCCTGTCTCCCAAGTCCAAGAGCTCCGCGTACGTCTTGCCCGCGAACGTCGGCTTGGTGGCTTGGAGCACCTCCGCGTAGTCCTGTTCGGACTCCACTCCACGCAGGCCGATCAGCGCGAAGTCGGCGACCTCCCCGATCCCGAACTCCATACTTCGTATCCGGGCTCCGAAAAGTGCTGTCGCAGAGAACCCTTCGATCAGGGTCCCGTCGTAGTCGAAGAACGCGCCGATGTGCTTGCCGCGCGGTGCAGAGCGGATCTCGGCCAGGCGATCGCCCAGTGCGCTCATACCGCCGTCACTCCCGTCTGCTTCGCCTCGATCTCGGCGATTCTGGCAAGACGATCCCGCATGTCGTTGACCTCGTCGAGCCACTCCTGCCGTGCCGCAACCAGATCGCGTCCGTCGTGGGGATCGATCAATCCCCGATTGTCGGCCAGCTTGTACGCTGCGGTGTAGAGCTCCGTCGACACCGAATCCCTACTCTTCACGACGCCCTGCAGCGCAAGCTGCTTACCCAACCCGAGGCAATCGGCGATGATCTCCTGCTTCTCGCGGGACTCCTCTCCCAGTTCCACCAGCCGCCGCGACACGACCAATTGCGCGTCGAAGAAGGGCTGAAGGGTTCTGCGGGCAAACAGCTCTCCCGACATCGCGACGAAGGTGTCATGCAGCCACGCGGGCGTTGGCCTGACCTTTCGCCACTCGGGCGCGATGAGATCCATCTCGGCGCCGAGTCGGTGCAGAAACTCCTGCTTTGTCGGGAAGAAGAACTCGAACTTCAGCAGATCCCGAATCCGCAGCGCCTCGGCTTGCGCTGCGGCCAGACGTGTTTCGCGATCGTCGTCGATGGTTCGACGGTCCGCGGCGAACAACGCGACCTCGACGATCGCACGGTCGACGAAATGATGGATCGCACCATTGCGGTAGTACGCGGCCACCGCGTGGTTCTCCCCGGCTATCGACCACACGTCGTCGACACCGCCCGCGAAATGGGTCAGCACACCCGCGTCGGTCAGTTCTTTCAACGTGGATTTCAGCCCGAGTCCCCGGCACATCGCCGGATCGGGTCCCGGTAGCTCGCGACGCTCGATGTAGGCCAGCAGCGGCCGCAGTATGTCCTCGATCTCCTTGGCCGTGTATGCCCGATCACCCGCGCCCAACAGCGCGAAACCCGCAAGCGAGGTCGCCGAAATCGGTGTCGCCGCGTTGATCTCGTCCATCACCTTGAAAGCGATCTTCTCCAAGCGTGCGGGGTCGTCCTCGCTCAACTCGACGATCGACTCCCGCAGCGAGAACGGCTCACCGAACCGCACCCGCGCCTCACCGAGGTAGGACCGCTGCGCCTTGGCGTATTTGAGCAGCCACGTCACATCTTCGGGTTTCTTTGTGCCACCGGCAGATTCGCGGGCGATCGCCGCGATCT
>NZ_DLSO01000146.1:0-775 GCF_002500165.1 Gordonia sp. UBA7860
CCGGTAGAAGGCGAATCGTGGCGGGAGTGCCGTCGAGGTTGTTACCACCGTGGTTGGAGACCGACAGTGCCGTGGCGCCGATGTCGACGGCGCGCTTGGCGTCGTCGAGCCTCGTGACGCCCTTGACCATGAACGGTCCGTCCCACTGCTCGCGCAGCCACTGCAGGTCGTCCCAGGTGGGCGGCGGGGTGTTCATCCACTCGCCGTAGGCGCCGAAGAACGTCGGTCCCGGCTGTCCCTTGCCCTTGGAGACGTTCGGCGCGGTCAGGTCGGGGATGATGATCTTGCCGTCCTGAATCCAGTCGAGTGCATAGCGTGGCTTGACCGCGATCTCCGGTGCCAGCCGCAGCAGCGCCTTGAAGTCGACCTTCTCAGGGATCTCGGGGCTTCCCCAGTCGCGACCGATGTTGAACACCCAGTCGGTGGTGACGATGAGGCCCTTCGCGCCGGCCTCCTTGGCACGCATGGCGCGGGCGAGGATGTCGTCGCGGCTGCCGAGCCAGTAGATCTGGAAGAAGATCTTGTCGTTGACTGCTGTGACTTCTTCGATCGGGTGAGATGCGAAGCTACTCAACCCCATTGCGGTTCCACGAGCCGCTGCTGCCCGGGCCACCGCGACCTCGCCGTCGGGATCGACGGCTTGCACGCCCGTCGGGGAGATCATCACCGGGAACGAGAGTTCCTGGCCCATGACGGTGGTAGCCAACTCACGATCGGGTTGGGCGCCGACGACATGTGGCGTGTACTCGATCTCGTCGAACGCAGCGACGTTGTC